>CAYZLP010000571.1:0-4016 GCA_964478635.1 uncultured Caldilineaceae bacterium | reverse complement strand
TCGGTCGAGAAGGAGATCGCCAAACTCCAGGCCGAAGCCGAGAAGGTCCGCGCCGCCCGGGCCAAGGAAGCGGCGCCCGCAAGCGCAGCCCCCAAAACAAAGAGTTCCTCCACCAAGCGAAGGAGCAGCAGCAAAAAGACGACTAAATAACCGTCCGGAACGCTGCTCCGGGCACGCACAGGATGACCCGGAATGGCGCATGCGCCCCAGGGTGGCCGGTCGCCATACACCTGCCGCCAAGTTCGGAGTACGAAACGTAATGCAGAAAGCCATGCGCCATGCGGCCATAATCTTCCTGGGAAGTCTTCTGCTTGCCGGCTGCTTCGGTCCCATGCTGCCGGAAGATTGCTTCGAGGATGAGATCTACGATCCCGTCGACGGGGTCTGCTACCTGGCATGCGAAGTTGACGATAGTTGCGAAGGAGTTGATACGGGCTTCCAGCGCTGGCTTGAGGCGTTCGCCGCCAACCTCTCGGGCTTCATCGCCGGCGAAGAGGCGCCCGAATATGTGCTGATCAGCTACGATGTGGCCGGAAACCGGCTCACGAACCCGGAATTGGGCGAATCCTATTCCCGCCGCGAGGATCGGCTCCAGGCGGATCGGGCTGCGCATCTGGAGATGTGGCAGGAATTTACAGGGTTGATTCCTGCTTCCCATCGGCAGGACATTGTGGGCTTCAGCGTCTTTACCGATGGAGTCGAGGGAACGTTTGCCTACGTGGAGCCGGACGAAGAGGATCCGACCCGCTGGGTGCTGGCGCTTGACATTATTGATGCCCGGGATGCAGAGGAGCAACTGCACACGCTCATTCATGAATTCGGCCACATCCTCACCCTCAACGATCGACAGGTTCCGTTTGATGAGGCGGCCTATTACGCGGAGGATGATTTCGACTATCAAGAGATTGCAGCTGCCTGCCGGACCTATTTCACCGGCGAAGGCTGCAGCGAGGCCTACTCCTACATCTACCTCTTCTACGTGCGTTTCTGGCACGACCTCGCTGACGAGCATGCCTTCATTGCCCCCGACGACGAGGAAGCGCTCTATGGCTTCTATGCCCGGTACGCCGACCAGTTCGTCAGCGATTATGCCGCAACCGATCCGACCGAAGACATCGCCGAATCCTGGACCCAGTTCGTCCTTCACCCCAAGCCCTCGGGCAGGACCATCGCCGAACAGAAGGTGCTCTTCTTCTACGAATTTCCGGAACTGGTCGAACTGCGCGGGCGGATTCTGGGGCGGCTCTACGCCGACGCGCGCCGGTAACAGGCCTTCTGCAGCAGCAGTGGCAAGGCACAAGCATCACCTTAAACGCACGCCGGCTGAGCCTGTCGAAGCCTGCGGTCAAAGCGTGCCGGCTAGCGCAATGCAAAACGGGGGGCGCTGCAATGGCGCAGCGTCCCCCGTTTTGTTGCATCATCTGAATGGACGTTGCACGCGATCCGGGGTCAGCGGTTTACCATGGGCAGGTAAATCTGGTCGTTCACCGTGAGCCCGCGGACGCGCGTGGCGATGCGGCTGCCGTCGGCGGCAGGGTAGCTGTTGACAATGGCCGTGTTGCCCACCGTCAGCGCGCCGCTCTGATCGTTTAGCTCCGTCGCCGGTACGATGGTGTAGGCGACGCCGTCGATTACCCAGGTCACGGCTGCGACACCCGCGGCGCTCACAGTGCCGCCATCCTCGATTACGCCCATGCGGAACTGGGAACCGGCGCCCGGCGGCACGTGGGTCTCGAGTTCATGAATGCGGTTCTGACCGTTCTGCATGGAGTATTCAACCTTGACATAGGCGCCCACGCCGAGCAAGCCGTTGTTCTCCTTGAACTCTGTGCCCGCGTCGGCGACGAACGCCGCGTTATCGACCGTCCAGGTTCCGATCAGGCCGGTGGCGGGCATCTGCCGCACGTAGCCGAAGAAGAGGGCATGGGACGGTGACGTCGCGCCGCCCGCGTCGTCGGTCGTTTCGATCTTCCGGGCCGCGCGTGCGCCGGTGCCGTCCAAGTAGTACTCAACCTTAACCCGGACGCCCACGCCAAACTGGCCATCCTCCTGCTGAAAGCGGGTGCTGTCGGATGCCGTGTAGTCGACGCCGCCGATCCGCCACACGCCGACCAAGCCGGACGGGTAGCTGTCGATGAGGCCGTAGGCATGGCCCTCGCCGCCATCCACGGAACCGTTGCCGTCATCGTCGCCGCCGCTGTCGTTGGCGAACTTGGTTTCGATCTCCCGGGCGCGATTCACGCCGGCGCTATCGGTCGAGAAATGGATCTTGACCGTCACGCCTACGCCAAAGGGGCCGTGCTCCGTGTCAAACTCGGTGCCGCTGTCGGCCACGAAGGTCATGCCGGCAACATTCCAATTCCCAATGAGGCCGGCCGGGAAGCTCTGAACGACGCCGTAGATCTCGGCCTCGGACGTGCCGCTGCCGCCGCTGCCGCTGCCGCAGCGGTAGTCGCGTTCGGTCTCGATTTCGCGCATGGTTGCCGGCGTCGTTGCATTATTGGCGTGAAGCTTGACGCAGGCGCCGTTGGCGAAGGATCCGTCCTCCTGTTCAAACTCGGTGCCGGTCGTGGCCGTATAGGCCACGCCACCGACCCGCCATTCGCCGATCAAGCCGGCGGGGAAGCTGTCGATCCGGCCGTAGACCTCGAACTCGCCCGACGGGGTCGAGGTGGGGTCCGGTGTGGGCGACGATCCGTTGCAGGCTGAGAGGGGCTCGGTATCCATTTCGCGCGCGGTAAACGGAGTCGTGTCCGGCTGATAGTGGACTTTTACACAGGCGCCCACGACAAAGGGACCGGCTTCCTGATCGAATTCCGTGCCGGCCGGCGCATTGTATTCGATACCGCCGATGCGCCAGAGGCCGATGAAGCCGGTCGCGGGCATCTGTTCGACAATGCCATAAGCTTCCCGCTCGTCATCCACGGGGCCGGGCGTCGAACTCGGCGACGGGCTGGGCGAGGGGCTCGGGGAGGGGCTCGGCGTGGGTGTGCCGCCGCTGCCGTTACAGTCATCCGAATCCTTGGTGGCGATCTTGGTTGCTGTGTAGGGTTCCGCAGCGCCGGTGTACTCTACTTCGGCACAGACCCCGACGGCGAATGCGCCCTTGTCCTGGCGAAATTCGGTTCCGCTGCCGGCCATGAAGGTACGGCCGCCTACTACCCACTCGCCTTCGAGACCGCTGGGCGGCATGGCCTCGATGAAGCCTTTCCATTCCGCTTCCTGCGCCAGAGCGCTATGGCCGGTCCATAAGAGCGCGGCGAGCAAAACGCCGCAGAATAAGACCATAAGATGAAAGGGGACACGTTGAGCTGTAGCTCGCATAAGAAAACTCTCCTTGTGAATGATCGATGAGAGACGATAATCGGAGGACTTGTGTCCGTCCCATTCAATAGAGAGTTTAGCGATGGAGAAAAATACATGAACTTGAAAAGGATTCTCACAAGCAACGCAACCCGTGCCTGCTTGTACTGAGCCTGTCGAAGGCGGATCCTTGACGATCCGCCTTCGACAGACTCAGGCTACGCGGGCTGGGGGAGGGCACGCACTCTTTACGGCACGTTACAGTGCGCCTACTGCATGCTGTCTACCAGGATCTCCACACCCGTCGTCGGGTTGCCGCGCGTTATCACGGGGTAAACCGTCGTGCTGCGGAAGAGCAGGGCCCCGGTTCCATCCGTAATGGTCGCGCTCACCGCATAGGTGAAGCGCTCGTCGATGACGTCCGGATCGTACTCAACCACAAAGGGAATCGGCACCTGACCGGGATTTTCGATCACCTGAACGCCGAGGACCGTGGCCGGCGCATCGGCCCGGGAGATATCTGCGAGCTGCACCGTCACGACTGCATCGTCGGGCAGCGCGCTGCGTTGGAGATAGGTGACCGTACCGGTAACCGCAGCTTCAGGCGCCCGGCTCTCGACCGAGATACGATCGCCGGCAAAGACTGCGCCGTTGACCGGACCGGCGGCAACCACGTTCACCGCATAGCGGCGGTCCCGATCCGTGGGCACCTG
>CAYZLP010000570.1:0-4030 GCA_964478635.1 uncultured Caldilineaceae bacterium | reverse complement strand
GACAATACCGACATCTTCGCGCCCCAGACATTGCTCATGCCCTCGTCCGTGGGCATCACCAGCGAGGTCCAACGCAATCCCAGGGCCATCGGGTACGACGGTCTCGGCTACGTGGATCCGGAGCACGAGAAGCTGATTGCCGTTGCGCAGGACGCGGCCGGACCCTTCGTTCAGCCGTCGGTTGCCTCGGGCGCGGACGGGTCTTACCCCATCTCGCGCAACCTCTACATGTACACCGCAGGCGAGCCCGATTCCGTGATTACAACCTACCTGGACTGGATCCGCGGTCCCGAAGGCCAGCAAATCGTTGCCGACCTCGGCTTCGTCCCCCTTCCCCAGGAGTGAGCAAAGAATGACCACTGCCAATCACCCTGCCCCGGAGGCAACGGCCTATGCCGGGGCGGGCATCACCCATCAACATCGCTCCCGCTGGAGTGAGCGCATCATCGAGGCCATTATCCGGATTGCCGGTATTTCGGCCATCTTCATTGTGGCCCTGATCTTCATATTCCTGGTCCGGGAGGGAATTCCCGCCTTTCTGGATATTCCTCTGCGCCAGCTTTTCGGCACGCGCTGGTATCCCATCGAAGATAGCTACGGGCTCGTGCCGCTCCTCATCGGCTCTCTCATCGTCACATTGGGTGCGGTGGTCATTTCCGTCCCCCTGGGCTTGACCACAGCGATCTATCTCGGCGAACTGGCGCCGCCCTGGCTGCGAGAGATTCTCAAGCCGCTCATCGAAATGTTGGCCGGGATTCCGTCCATCGTGCTCGGTTTCCTGGGGTGGGTTGCACTGGCCCCGCTGATCCAGCGGGCCGGCGCTCCCACGGGACTGACTGCCTTTACGGGCTCCTTGATCCTGGCTTATATGTCGCTGCCCACGATCATCAGCATTTCCGAGGATGCGCTCTACGCCGTGCCCAAGGAATACCGGGATGGCGCCCTGGCCATTGGGGCAACCCAGTGGCAGACAATCTGGCGCGTCGTGCTGCCTGCGGCCCGTAACGGGATCGTCATCGCGGTCATGTTGGGCGTGGGTCGCGCCATTGGTGAGACCATGGCGGTCATGATGGTTACGGGCAATGCCGCCAACATTCCCTCCCTGAGTGACGGCCTGATCTTTCAGCCGGTCCGGACCATGACTGCGACGATTGCCGCCGAAATGGGGGAGGTGGCCCAGGGCAGCCTCCACTACAGCACGCTCTTCGCCATCGGGATCATTCTCTTCGTCATTACCTTCACCATCAACTCACTGGCCAGCCGTCTGGTAGGCACGCAGTCGGCCAAGCGGACCCGGGGAGGAGGACTATGAGCCGTCAGCAAACCCATTCCCTGGCCGTAATTGTCATCACCGCCGTTGCGGCGATCGTCGTCATTCCCATTCTGCTGGTCATCTTCAGCGTCTTCTGGAACGGCTGGCCGGCCCTGAGTTGGGAATTTATCAGCCAGCCGCCGAGTAACGGCATGCGCGATGGCGGGATCATGCCGGCCCTCCTGGGGACCGTGATCCTGACTTTCGCGACGGCCATAGCATCCTTCCCGTTGGCCATTGCGGCCGCCATCTATCTGGCCGAATATGCCGAAGACAACCAGGTGACGCGGTGGGTGCGTCTGGCCATCGTCAACCTGGCCGGTATCCCTTCCATCGTCTATGGCCTCTTCGGCCTGGGCATGTTCGTCCTCTTCTTCAACTTCGGAACCTCCATTCTGGCCGGTGCACTCACGCTGGGCATCCTGACGCTGCCCGTTGTCATCAGCACAGCCGAGGAGGCGATTCTCTCCGTGCCCCAGAATTTCCGTACCGTGAGCCTGAGCCTGGGCGCAAGCAAATGGCAGACCATTCGCCATCAGGTCTTGCCCCACGCCATGCCCGGCATCATTACGGGCATCATTCTCGGGTTGGGCCGGGCGGCGGGCGAGACCGCACCGATTCTTTTTACCGTGGCCGCGTTCTATCTGCCCGAACTGCCGAAATCGCTCTTCGATCAGACCATGGCCCTGCCTTACCATCTCTATGTCATTTCTACCCAGGTGCCGGGGATGCCCCTGGTGCTGCAGTATGGCACGGCCCTGGTGTTGCTGCTCATCGTCCTGTCCCTAACCCTGATCGCTACGCTGGTCCGCACTCGCATGCGGCGCCGTAGGGAGTGGTAAATCATGCCCGAGCCGATACTCTCGATTCAGAATCTCTTCTTCGCCTATGCCGAAGGCGCCGAAGCCCTGCGCAACGTCAATCTCGAAATTCAGCCGCATGAGGTCTTTGTCCTCTTCGGCCCGTCGCGCAGCGGCAAGACGACGCTGTTGCGCATTCTCAACCGCTTGTCCGACCTGTTCGATGATACGACCATGCAGGGCGAAGTCTTCTACGCGGGCACCGACATTTTCGATCGGGCCGTGGACGTGAGCACGCTGCGCCGGCGCATCAGCATGGTCTTTGCCCTGCCCACGCCCCTGCCCGGCTCCATCTATGAAAACCTGACCTATGGACTCAAGATGGCCGGGATTCGCGACCGGGTTGAACTGGATCGGCGCGTCGAGCGCTCGCTGAAGCAGGCTGCCCTGTGGGAGGAAGTGCAAGATCGCCTGGATAGCTCGGCCTTTGCCCTTTCCGGGGGTCAGAAGCAGCGCCTCTGCCTGGCGCGCAGCCTCGCATTGGAGCCGGACGTCATCTTGCTCGACAATCCTACATCCGGGCTCGATCCACTCTCGACGGCGACGGTGGAAGAGTCGCTCCTGGAGCTGAAGCAGCGCTATACCATTATCATGGTGCCCCATAGCGTTCAGCAGGCGGCCCGGGTCGCCGACCGTGCCGGCTTCCTGTTGGACGGTGAGCTGGTCGAAGTGGGAACGGCGGGCAAGCTCTTTGTGCAGCCCAAGGACAAGCGCACCGAAGATTACATTACCGGCCGCTTCGGCTGAGTGGGGAATAGATGATGACAACCAAGATTGACGTGCGGGATTTTGACTTTTTCTACGGCGATTTCCAGGCGCTCAAGAAGCTCAACATGTCCATCCCGGCAAACGAGATTACGGCCCTGATCGGCCCCTCCGGCTGCGGAAAGTCTACCTTTCTCCGCTCCATCAACCGCATGAACGATACCATTCCCAGCGCACGAGCCGCCGGGGAGATCCTGGTGGATGGGAACAACGTCTATGCCCCGGGTGTGGATGTGGTAGAATTGAGACAGCAGATTGGCATGGTCTTTCAGCGCCCGAATCCCTTTCCGCAATCCATCTATGACAATGTTGCATTCGGCCCCCGCGTGTTGGGGTTGGCCAAGCGAGGCGGCGAAATGGATGCCATTGTCGAGGAGAGCCTGCGGGGCGCCGTATTGTGGGAAGAAGTCAAGCATCGCCTGCAGGATTCAGCGCTGAACCTGAACCCCGGACAGCAGCAGCGCCTCTGTATCGCCCGGACGATCGCGGTGCAGCCCGAAGTCATCCTGATGGATGAGCCCTGCTCTTCCCTGGATCCGGCAGCCACGTTGAGCATCGAGGATCTTATGCGAAGGCTGGCCCAGGAATATACCATCGTCATTGTGACGCACAACATGCAGCAGGCCGCCCGCGTTTCGGAAACCACCGGATTCTTCTGGTTGGGTGAGTTGGTCGAGTTCGGACCGACCGAGCAGCTCTTCCGCTCTCCCCAGAAGTCTCTGACTGAAGCATACATTACCGGCCGACGCGGTTAGACTCAATGCTGCGTACCGCCAGCGTTTTGCCCATTCGCCACGAGGAGGAACTAGTATGACCACACGCGTCCATTTCGATCGCAAGCTGGATGAATTGCGCGACAGCATCTTGATGATGGGGAGTCGCGTTCATGCCGAGCTGGAGTTGGCCCTGCGGGCCTACCGCAATTTGGACCTGGATCTGGCCGCCCAGGTCTATGCCGCGGATCAGGAGGTCAACCAGACCCGCTTTGAGATTGAAGAGGAATGCTTCACGCTAATCGTCACCCAGCAGCCGGCAGCTCGCGATCTGCGGGCGATCGTCACGGCCATGAATGTCATTGTCGATCTGGAGCGCA
>CAYZLP010000569.1:0-4032 GCA_964478635.1 uncultured Caldilineaceae bacterium | reverse complement strand
GTTCACTCTCGGCTTGGTAGCCGCGGGCAAAGCCGGGCAAGAAATTGGCGTCACCGATAAACTCCGCCACGGCCCGGGAGGCGGGCTGGTGATAGAGCTGCTGGGGAGATGCGAGCTGCAGTACTTTGCCCTCCATCAGGACCGCAATCTGATCGACGAGACTCAGGGCTTCTTCCTGATCGTGGGTGACGAAGACGGCCGTGGCGCCGGCCTGCTTCAGAATTGCGCGAATCTCTGCCCGGACGCGCACCCGCAGCCCTGCGTCCAAGTTGCTGAAGGGCTCGTCCAGTAAGATGAGCTCCGGTTCCGGGGCCAGGGCCCGGGCCAGGGCAACCCGCTGCTGTTGGCCGCCGCTCAGCTCGCTGGGCATGCGCTCACCCAGCCCATGGAGCCCAACGAGATCGAGCACGTCGTCGATACGCGCGGCCTTGGACTCACTGTAGCTGTGAAGGCCGAAGCGAATGTTTTCCGCGACCGTCATGTGGGGGAAAAGGGCATATTCTTGAAAGACCATGCCGACCCGGCGTTTTTCCGGCGGAAGGTGCAGACGGGGCCCGGCCACCAGTCGGCCGCCGATCTCGATGCTGCCGCTGTCCAGGCGTTCAAACCCGGCGATCAGGCGCAGCGTCGTTGTCTTGCCGCAGCCGCTCGGCCCGAGCAAGGCCAGCAGCTGGCCTTCCGCCAGCGTCAGCGAGACCCCATTGGCTGCGCCCACATCGTCAAAGTGTTTGACCACGTTCTCGAGGCGGATGGCGATTTCCGGTGTTGGGGAGCGCTCCGGTCGGTTCATGATGCGCCTCGCTCCTCTTGGCTCAGGATAATGGCAATGCTGAGCGCCGAAACCGCCAGCAAAATCAGGGATGGCGCCGCGGCCCGGGCAAAAAAGGCCTCGGCCGTCGCCGACCAGATCTGCGTCGCCAGGGTCGTGAAGCCCGTGGGCCCCAGCAGCAGGGTCGCAGGCAGCTCCTTCATAGTCGAAAGGAAAACCAGCGCGGCGCCGGCCCAGATGCCGGGCTGCAGCAGGGGCAGGGTGATGCGGCGCAAGGTCTCGCGCCGGCCCACGCCCAGGCTGCGGGACGCCTCTTCGAGACGGGGGCTGATCTGCAACAGTGACGTGCGGACATTGCCCGTTGCCTGGGGCAGAAAGCGCACCGTATAGGCAAAGATCAGCATCAAGAGCGTTTGGTAGAGCCACGGTACGTAGTTGGCCCCAAAGAAGACCAGGCTCAGGGCAATGACGATGCCGGGCAGACCATAGCCCAGATAGATCGATTGGTTGATGATGGTGCTGTAGCGGCTGGGAAAGCGCACCACCAGATAGGCCACGGGCAGAGCGAGTATGATTGCCGCCAGGGCCGCCAATCCGCTGGCCTGAATGCTGTTCCACGTGGCCGTAGCCGCGGGCAGCAGCGATTCTCCGGCCTGTAGGCCGCGGATCAGCCAATAACTGACCACGGCCAGAGGAATGACCAGGGCCGCCGCGACGCTGGTCGCGCAAAGCAGGAGCGCCGGCCACCGCCACGGGCCCAGCACCACGCGCTGCACGGCCCGGGCCGTGCCCACACCCGTCCGGTAATGGCGTTTGTTACGCCGGCCCTGGAGTCGCTGCACCGCAAAGAGGAGCAGCAGCGTGAGCGCCACCAGCACCAGCGCCAATAGGGCGGCATAGCTGCGGTCGAAACTGCTCAAGTATTGAAGGTAGATGGCCCGGGTAAAGCTGTTGTAGCGCAGGATGGAAACTGCACCGAAATCACTCAGCACGTAGAGCGCCACCAGCAAGACGCCCGCGCCGATGGCCGGCCGCAGGGCAGGCAGCGTGATCTTGCGGAAGGTCTGCCACGGACCATAGCCCAATCCCCGGGCCGCCTCTTCCAGCGCCGGGTCCAGATTGCGCAGGCCGGCGCGGATGCTCAGCAGCAAGTATGGATAGGTGAAGAGCGTCAGGGCGTAGGTCGCGCCAAACAGGCCGTATATGGAGGGCAGGCGCTCGATGCCCAGGGGCTCCAGCCAGCTCTGGATGATTCCCCGGGGCCCCAGCATGGCGACCAGGGCATAGCCGCCCACATAGCTTGGAAAGACCAGAGGCAAGGTGACCAGAACGCTCCATACCCGTCTGCCCGGCAGATCGGTCCGCACCGTCAGCCAGGCCAGCGGCAGCGAAAGTAACAGCGAGAAGAACGTGACCAGGAAGGCGAGCAGCACGCTATTCCAGAGGATGACGGCCGTGCTCGGGCGAAAGAGCATGGGCAGGGCGTCGCCGACACCCAGGGCCCGCCATATGAGATAGATCAGGGGCAGCAGCATCAGCGCGGCAATGGTGCCCGCAACCACGTTGAGCAGGATGTGGGATCCGGAAGTCGGTAGGGACCACAGCGCGCGGCCCGTGGATGCGTTATCGCTTTCGATTGGCGCTACGACAGGATTTACGGAATCAGCCATGGGACTCTGCCGGGTCTTCCTGGGCGCGGGAGGACCAGGTGATTCCGTATTGCCGCATTGTCTCCGGCCAGAATAGCCAGACGAGGCCGAGGATCGGTTGGAAGAGGGGGAAGTAACCGTAGTCCGCACCGAAATGGCGCCAGACCGTGCTACCGACCGCCGGCGGGTCGACAAAACTCCAGATACCGACAACCAGCGTCATGGCCGTCTCGAAAAGCAGCACGCTCACCGAGAGCCACCAGGACCAGCGCCGGCGATAGGCGAAGCCGATGGCTGCAGTCAGGTAGCAAAGGGCCGCAATGCCGCTGAGGATGGCCGGCATGTAGTAGGTGACATCGTCTTTGAAGAAGAGCTGGTAGCCTGCACGCGCGCCGGTCGAAATCGCGAGCACGGGATACGAAACGGCCAGAATATAGCCGATGGTGCTGACCAGGCTGGACATTGAATTGGTCGAATTGGTCGAGGAGGCGGTTTTCGTCATAACAGTTCACTCAATCGCGCCGAAATGTGTACTTTTAGAGCGACATCAAAATACAGCGACATCAAAGCGTTATCCACAATCGAGCATTATACCCGACCCCAGGTACAGAATTTGGTGAGAAACGCCCGCTTCCGCGCGCCCAATTCTTTTGGTGTCGCTCAATTTTGGGGCAAAGCAAGGTTCACAGGGCGTTTAGTCGCGCCTAAATTCCCATCTCTGCCAGAATGATGGCCAACCAGCGCCGCAGCCGGGGTTCGGTCAGTTCCGGCTGATTCAGTTCATCCAGCGCAAGGC
Organism: uncultured Caldilineaceae bacterium; assembly: GCA_964478635.1. GTDB lineage: Bacteria > Chloroflexota > Anaerolineae > Caldilineales > Caldilineaceae > JAGRCP01. The sequence continues at coordinate 818 of CAYZLP010000569.1, read as the reverse complement.
CGACGAAATCACCATCGACCACGGCCCAGGATCGCTCGAAGTGATAGCCTGCTGTGGGCCAGCGGCCGACAATGCGTGCGCCCCGGCTCTGGGCTTTGTCGGCGAGAAAGAAGATGGCATCCACAAAAGTGTCGGGATATCCGACCTGGTCGCCCAGGCCGAAGACGGCCACATCCGTTCCGCGCAGATCCAGGGCATCAAATTCGTCAATCACCTCATCCCAATCGGCCTGGAGTTGTCCCACGTTCCACGTCGGCACGCCGAGAATGACATGGTCGAAATCGGCCATATCCTCCAGAAAATATTCACCCACGTCATAGCTTTCCGTCACGTGACCGGCCTTGGCCAGCAGGGCGCGGATGCGCTCGGCGATCTGGGCCGTTGCGCCGTCCGTGCTGCCGAAAAAGAGACCAATGGCGGCCACCTGGGCTAATCTCCCGTGGGGGCCGCGACCGGATCGAAGAGGAAGGCTTCGATCTCGCGGGTGAGCTCATCGTAGTTGCGGGTGACGGCAAATTGGGGGAAGGCCTGAACTACGTTCTCGGGGGGACGAAAGAAGACACCTACGTCCGCAGCTTTCAACATGGTCGTGTCATTGTAGGAATCGCCGAACGCCATGGTGCGGAAGCCCAGCGTTCGAAAGGCTTCCATGGCAACCCGTTTGGAGTCGCGCACGCGTAATTGATAGCCGGAAATCATGCCATCATCGTCCACGATGAGTTGATGGGCGAAGATGGTCGGCTGCTTGAGCGTGGGCATGAAAGGCGCCAGGAACTGATAGAAGCTGTCCGTCAGGATGACCAGGCGCGTCTGGGCGC
>CAYZLP010000568.1:0-4032 GCA_964478635.1 uncultured Caldilineaceae bacterium | reverse complement strand
GGCAGGTTGCCGGACCTACGAAAACCATGGTCTCGTACTGCGCTCAGTTTAGTCGTCGAAATCATCGAAGATGTCGTCTAGTTCCCGGGCCCAGACGTCGTCCATGGGCATGAACGAGAGCTCAGCAAACTGGTTCTCCAGCTGTTCCATGAACTCGCGCACGTCGAATTCGCCCAGATTTTGTGACATCTCCTCAATTTCGGCTTCGACCTGCTCGTTGAGGGCATTGCTGTGCTGCTCCAGATCGCTCAAGTCGAGACCCAGCGCAAACATGTGATTGAAGCGCCGCATCATTTCATACCAGGCCCGAAAATCCTGTTCGATGCGAATGCCCTGGACCTGAGTCGTAAATTGGGTGAAATCGTAGGCGGGCACGAAGACGTAGAAGTCGATAAATTCGGCGCCGCGCCGTTCGGCCCGATCGGCGATGCAGACGCCGATGGTGGCACCGCCTTCGTAGTTGGAAAATTTGACGGCGTACTCTTCCAACTCGGGCTTAAGGCGGGGCAGACTGTAGACGCAGGAAACCTCTCTATCCCGTGCATAGGGCATCATGCCGTACACACCGCCCAGCGCGACCACGCGCTTGACGTCCAGTTCCTCGACCATGTCGAGGAAGGCCTCTGCGTACCGCTCGACGTTGAGATGCGGCTCTTCGCCGACGAAGATAACCAGGCCTTTTTCGTCATCGCCGACGTAGAAGATTTCGTTTTGGGGCTGGCGTAACTCGACTCGATAGCCGTCTTCCAGCTTGATCTCCGGCCGCAGGAGGTGGTGCGTTCCCGGAACCTGAAAGAGGTAGAAGTCGTCGCGCCGGATCTCGCCAATCTTGCGGGCATCCAATTCATCAATCAGGTAGAGGGGCAAACCGGAGGAGATCGATCCGGCGTCTGCCCACTGATTCCAACCCGCAATCATGTAGATTTCGTTGGCTGTAGGAATTTCCCACAGATTGACTGCGTTATCCATCTTCTTCCTTCCGCCACTCTGTAGCAGTCGTGCTTCGTGTTGACATCTATCATCGCGCGCTGCCGGTAGTCTCTCCGTCGCGCAAAATGGCCTATCAGTATCGCGCCATACCGCCCATGACTCGGCAAGAAATGTTACAGGTGACCCGTTTTCACCAACTTCTCACCCACGCGAATGCTGTGAGCCATGACGCAGTTGTGCCAGATGTCTGACTTTTCTAAAAAGTCAGACATCTTTGCGGGTCAAGGGTGCGACTCTTATTCCATACGAGGCACTATACCCCAACCTGGAAAGATGTCAACCGGCATGTTCCACGACTGCCATGGTCAGGCGCGCAATGCACGTGAGCCGGCCGTCGTCGTCTTCGACGCGGATTTCCCAGACTTGGGTGCGCCGACCCAGGTGTACGGGCCGGGCCGTGCCGGTGACGCTGCCCGAGCGCACGGAGCGAATGTGGTTTGCATTCACCTCCAGGCCGACACAGGCGAAGCGGTTCGAATCAACACAGAGATTGGCCGCATAACTGCCCACGGTTTCGGCCAGCACGACCGAAGCGCCCCCGTGCAGAATCCGCATGGGCTGGAAGGTACGGTGATCGACCGGCATGGTGGCCTTCACGTAGTCCTCCCCGATTTCCGTGAACTCAATGCCCAGATGGTCCAGCATGGTCCCCCTGGAAAGTTGATTGACGGCGTCGACCGGCGGCGCTGCATAGACCCAAATGCTCATTGGGCGTCCTTTCTTGCTGATGGTGCGGAAACGACATATACGGGAATACAGAGAGACACAGAGAAACACAGAGTCGACGACACGCGAGCCGCTGAGAGATGGGTCAACGCGAAAAACTCTACAGCTCTTCGCGATCCTCTGCACACTGCGGTCACTGCCAATGCTCGCTGCTCCCCTCGACCTCCTGCAAAAACGCGTGTACGGCCGCGGTGAAGGCCTGCGGCTGTTCCAGGTGGACCGTATGCCCCGCATCCGGGTGGACGGTCAGCCGGGCACCGGGCAATTGCGCCGCCATGGACCGGTTGATGGCGCAGAATTTCCCGTCGAGCGCACCGGTGATGAGCAGTGTCGGACAGCTCACCTCCTTCAAGCGCGACCAGAGAGAGGGCTGACTGCCCGTGCCCATGCCGCGCAGGCTATCGGCCAGGCCCGCCGGGCGGTTGGCCAGCCGTTGCCGGCGCAAGCCATCCCGGACCGCGGGGGGCAGCTGCCGCTGGCTGGCAAAAAGGGCGGCGTTCTCCCAGCGCGTAACGAAGGCAGAAACCCCTTCCGCTTCGATGAAGTCCGCCAGTGCGGCGTCATCCCTACGGCGCGCCACTCGCGCGTCCGCGTGCTCCAGCCCTGGGGATGCGCTCTCCAGGATAAGGGAGCGGAGCAGCACGGGATAGGTCAGGGCGACGTAGAGCGCCAGGCGACCGCCCATAGAGTAGCCCAGCAGATGGACGGGCGTTTGGCTCTGCGCCTGGATGAATTGTGCCAGATCTGCCGCGGCCTGCTCCATGGCGTAGCGATTCCGGTCTGCCGGCGCATCCGTCGCGCCATGGCCCAACAAGTCGGGCGCAAGGAGCGTGCGGTCGTCGCTTTTTGCCAGGAAGGCCCAGTTGCTGCCGCTGCCCGTGAAGCCGTGGAGCAGCAGCAAGGGCGTCCCGTGCGGATCGGGCGGTTCGTGGCGTAGATAATGGTAGCGTACGCCGTTAATCTCGATGTCGGGCATTGGCCTGCTCCTGATCCTGCGCCAGACGACCCTCGACATGGGCCCGTACGGCACGTCGTTCAATCTTGCCCGAGGCGGTCTGCGGCAGCGCTTCCGTGAAGTAGAGAACGCGGGGCTGCTTGTAGCGAGCCAGCCGATCCCCGATCTCCTCGAGTACCCGATCCGCAGTGACGGCTGTCCCAGGCTGCCGTTCGACCAGGGCGGCAACGCGCTGCCCCCATTCCGGATCGTCCACGCCGACCACGCAGGAGCGGAGTACGGCCGGATGGCTGTCGAGGACGGCTTCCACCTCGGCGGGGTAGATATTCTCGCCGCCCGAAATGATGATGTCGCTACGGCGCTGCACAACCCAGAGGTCGCCCTCTTCATCCAAATACCCGACGTCACCCGTCCGCAGTTCGCCGTCGGGAAGGGTGCGGGCCGTTGCCGCCGGCTCGTCAAGATAGCCTTGCATGACCGTTGGGCCGCGCACTGCGATTTCGCCCACTTCACCGGACGGCAGGGAACTCCCGGCTTCGTCAATGGTCCGAATGGCAGTAAAGAGCAGGGGCCTGCCCACTGCGCCCGGCTTGGCGAATACTGCGTCAGGCAGCGCGGTCGCGACCTGCGATGCTGCCTCGGTCATACCGTAGGTGGCGGCGATGGGCAGGTGCTGTTCGCTGGCCTGGGCGATGAGGGGCGCAGGTGCGGCTGCGCCGCCCACGAGGACGAGGCGGAGGCCTGCCGGCCACGGCTCGCTGCGGGTGGCCAACAGACGATGCAACATGGTCGGTACGACCGAAGTTCCCGTGATCTGCTGCGTGTCAATGGCGTGATGGAAGGCAGCGGCATCAAACTGCTCATGCAGCACCGCGGCCGTGCCGTAGAGGCAAGCCCGGAACAACACAGCCAGGCCGCCCACATGGTAGAGCGGTAGGCAGCTCAACCACCGATCGTCCGGCCGGGTTCCCAGGCGGTATGCAGACGCCATCGCGCTCCAGAAGTGGTTGGCAAAGCTGAGCATGGCACCCTTGGGTTCCCCCGTCGTGCCGGACGTGAAGATGATGGCCTGTGTGGCCTCCAGATCAAAGGAGGGACGCGATTGCCAGCGGGGGGCGCCGGCGGGCAGGCCATCCGGCGTCACGGCGTATTCGGCATGGGATGCAAGCGCCCGGCCCGTTGCGGCGTAGGCATCCCCGTAGAGCAGCAGGCGGGGCCTTACCCGGGCCATTTGCTGCTGCAATTCGCCGGCCGTGAGCCGCGTGTTGAGCGGCGCCAGGACCGCCTGCAGCCGCGCCGCGGCGTGGATGAGCGCCACATAAGTGATGCCGCCCGGCAGCAGCGCGGCAATGCGATCGCCT
>CAYZLP010000567.1:0-4063 GCA_964478635.1 uncultured Caldilineaceae bacterium | reverse complement strand
GTGAGCAGCGCGGTCACTTCGGTTTTGAGCCATTGCGTGACGTAAAGAAGCGTACTTGCCAGGATAATCCCAACCAACAACCATTGCTCAATTGTCATGGGCGGTAACCGCTAAAGCGGCCAGATAATGGGAATAAGGAACGTTGCGAGCAGCCAACAGATGATGCTCAGCACCAGACCGATGCGCAGATAGTCGCTAAAACGGTAGCCGCCCGGCCCCATGACGATGGCGTTCGTCTGATAGCCGATGGGTGTGAGGAAGCTGGCGCTGGCGGCGAAAGCGATGGCCATGAGGAGCGGCTTCGGATCGATGCCCAGGCTGACTGAGAGGTTGAGGGCAATGGGCGTCAGCAGCACTGCGACGGCGTTGTTGGAAATGATCTGGGTCAGCAGATTGGCCATCAGATAAAATATCGACAGAAAGAGCACCGGCGATGCATTGCCAAAGAGCGTAACGATTTCATTCACGACCAACTGGGCCAGGCCCGTCGTCTGCATGGCCAGCCCGATGGGAATGGTGCCGGCCAGGAGGAAGAGGGTGCCGGCGTCCATAGCGCGCAGGGCTTCATCCACGCGCAGGCATTTGGTCAGGATCATCAAAGCCGACCCGGCGATGGCCAAGGTCGCAATCGGAATCGAGGTCAAGGTCGCCAACAGCACCACGCCCAACATGATCAGGAGGGCCACCCGGTTCTTGGTCGTCCGTAAAATCGCACTGTCCACGCCTTCCACCAGCATGAACTTGCAGCGCTCGCTGACATCCTGCAGCTCTTCGGGCAGACCCTGGAGCAGCAGGACATCGCCCGGCGCCAGGCGCATCTCGCGCAGGCCGGTCACCTGCTGTCGGCCGTTGTGCTGCAGGCCCATGATCTTCACGCCGTACTGGGTGTTCAGGTCCATCCCCCCGATGAGGCGCCCCGCATAGGGAGAATCGGGCAGAACGACGGCCTCAATCACCTTGCGCTCGACATCGCCGACTGGCACGCGTTCGCCGTCTTCCAGGACCGACATGAGGGCCGTTTCGGTCGATTCGGCGAAGAGCGTGATCTTCTTGGGCGTGCCGGCCACCACCATCACGTCACCCGATTTCAGGGTAAGGCCCCGGGCTTCGTCGGCCCGAAACGTATCGGGCGAACGAATGACCTGCAACAGTTCCAATGCGTCGACGTCCTCATCTTTGCCCGATTGGGCCCGGCGGGGATTTTCGATTCGACGATGCTGGGTACCGATACGGGTCGGCGGCTTCCGTTCGGCCTCGGCAATGCGTTCGAAGACCTCGGTGGCCTCCTGGCCGACCACGCCGCTGTTTTCGCTCACAATCAATTCGGACACATAGGCATTCTGCCGGTCGGAGATGAGACTGGTCAAAGGCGGTGCGTGGTTGGGCAGCAGGCGCTGGCTCGTCAGCGTGATATAGATGATGCCGACGACCGTAAAGATGATGCCCAGCGGCAAGAACTCGAAGATGGAAAAACCGGGGCCGCCGGCCTCGCGGTAGAGGCCATCGATCAGGATGTTCGTGCTGGTGCCCAGAAGTGTCATCGTGCCGCCGAGGATCGAAAAATAGCTCAGGGGAATCAGCAGTTTCGACGGCCGGATTCGCATTTGGGTACTGAGAGAAAGGAGCACGGGCACCATCATCACCACCACGGGCGTGTTGTTGACAAAGGCGCTGGCCACGGCCGTGATCACGCCAAGAAAGAGCATGAGCCGATAGGGGCTGCCCTGGGCGTGATTGGCGAGAAAGACGGTAACGGCTTCCAGCGCGCCCGTACGCAGGAGGCCGCCACTCAGCACAAACATGGCGGCCACCGTGATCGTGGCCGTGCTCGCGAAGCCAGAGATTGCCTGCTCGGACGTGAGGATGCCCGAGAGGGCAAGCGCGGCAATCGTCAGAAGCGACGTCACTTCCACCGGAATCCAGCGCGTCATATATAAAATTGTCGTCATCGCCATGATGGCGATCAACATCCACTGTTCAAATGACATAGCTGGGTTCGTGCAACGCTGGATTGGTGCGACGGCGGAAATCGGGCAGGTCTACCTCTGGTGGACACCGTCGGCTTATATCCGCCGGGATTTACTGGCTACCCACGATAGCCGGCGCCTGCCGGAGGAAGCCCGGCTCTTCGAGCTGGCGCAGGGCAAAGCGCGCCACGTCGGCCCGGGAAATGGAGTTGCTCATGATAGCGGGATCCGTGCCGAAGAGATAGTCCCCGGTTGCCGGGCCATTGGTAAGACCGCCGGGGCGCACGATCGTCCAGTCCAGATCGCTGGCCCGGAGTAGGGCTTCCTGGCGCTCCTTGTCCTCCATGGCATGACGCAAGACGGTCTTCATGATCATTTTGAAGGCGAAGGGAACCTGATCGCGGCTATCGCCCACGCCCAGCGACGAGACGACGATGATGCGGCGCAGGCCTTGGGCTTCCATGGCGTTGACGATGTTGCGAGTGCCGTCCGAGACGACGTAGTTGGGGTTGTTGGCCGTATTGCCAAGGGACACCACTACGGCGTTCGTCCCATCCAAGGTCGCGGTCACGTCATCTGGCTCCAAAACATTTCCTTCGACTATCTCGAGTTTGGGATCTTCGACGGCAAGCGCATCCGGATTGCGGACCAGGGCCCGGACGCCTAGACCCGCGGCGAGGGCCTGCTCGAGAATTGCGCGGCCGGTGCCGCCTGTCGCGCCGAATAAGGCAATCTTCATCGCTAAACTCTCTCCGTATGATCAATGAATTATCGAATGTCCCACAGAAAATGCCGGACCAGTCGGCCACCCAGCAGGCGGACTGTTCGGGGCTTCGACGTGTTGTCGTACGAAACCTTCCAGCACTGGCCCGCAACCACTGCAAACATATACGTAGTGTACACGGAAGAGAAGGGTAGCTCCAATAAGTTGTGCGCGCACAGCATAGATCGCGACCGCCCCCTGCCCGTTCAGTCCGCACGCCTTCGTGTGGACGACGCGTTCACGCATGGTACTTTCCTGCACGCAACCGGCGCGTTCGCCCCCCGCACCCCGGCCCGCCGACCCGCTCGCACGCGGGCGTGCGCACTGGACGGCCGGGGATTGGTGAGATTGCCACATTGGCGCTCGACCGATATCATAGGAGTCCGCCGGGATACGATTCGTTTGATTCTGGGCGGGTCACGATCAGATGACAGAAGACTTTGGTGGCGCCCATGTGGAGACTCTGTGCGTGGCGGTTGGAACTGGAATTCTGGAACTTCCTCGCCTTCTTGCTACAATTCCCGCTCTTTCGTCAGCTACGGCGTTTTGATCGGCCGGTCGGCTATTTCGCCTTTGGCGCGAATCTCGATCCCAGCGTGTTGGCCCGGCGCGGCATGCGCGTGCTCGATGAAAAAGAACTCCTGCTACGCGACCACGTGTTACTCTTCAATCAACCAGGTCCGTTTGAGGGCTTTGGCTTCGCTTCGGTGGAAGCTGCGCCCGGTCGTACCGTGTATGGCAAGGTCCTGACCATCAGCCGGATCGACGCCATCCGGATGGATTTCTACGAAGTCCTGCCCTACATCCATCGCCATCGCCGGGTTTGGGCCGAACAAGATGGTGCGCGCGTGTTCTTCTATCAAACAACCCATCCGCAAGCGGGCCAGATCCCGTCCCGGGAATACCTGGACAAAATCCTCTATTCGGCCGAGCGCTCCCCGATCATCCCCCCGGCTCTGCTCGAAGAGTTGCGCAATACGCCCACCCTCGACGTCCTACGACCACGCCGCAGTCCCCACTTTCTGATCGACGATTACGGGTCCGCGCCGGATTGGCTGGTCGCATGGCGCAGGCGTTATGACATGCAGGGGGTGCGCTTCTTCCGCTTTCTCTACGGACTCACCTTCTTCACCCGCTGGATACGGCCCGAGTTACCGGCGGAAGCCCCCGCAACGCACAGTCTTGCGCAGCCTTCTTTTAATCAGGAATCTTCAAGCGCCGACTGATCCCCCCCTTTGGGGACGCGTAATGTAATCTGCAATGTCGGCGATATATCTTATGGACAACTCAGCTAAAAGTCGTACAATATGTCGGTATGAGAAACCGACAGTTC
>CAYZLP010000566.1:0-4085 GCA_964478635.1 uncultured Caldilineaceae bacterium | reverse complement strand
TACAAGATCATCGACGGGCGCTATGTGCAGCGGCCCAACGAGATCGTCCTGGGCTCGGTCGCAGCCGATGTCTACAAGCTCGGCGTGGGTGAAACCATCACGCTCTATGACAATCGCTACAAAATCGTGGGCATCAGCGAAACGGGCAATCGCTTTGAGGACGGCGGCGGGATGCTGGCGCTCAAGGAAGCCCAGCGCATCCTGGGACGACCCCGCTCGGTAACCTTCGCCTTCGTCGACGTGAAGAACCCGGAACAGGCAGAGGCCGTCATCAATGCCGTCAATCGTCGCTTCCCGGAAGCGCGGGCCAGCCTGAGCAGCGAGTTTGCCGAGAATACCAACGACATTCAGTCGACCTACGCCATGACCAATGCGATCCGCATGCTGGCGCTCCTGGTGGGTGGCATCGTCGTTGCCAATACCATGATCATGTCGATTTACGAGCGCACGCGCGAAATCGGCACCCTGCGCGCGCTGGGGTGGAATCGCCGCCGCATCCTGAGTCAGATCGTCCAGGAAAGTCTGTACCTCTGCCTGCTGGCCGGCATCTTCGGTTCCGTCATGGGCGTCTTGCTGCTTTCCGGTCTGGCCCTGCTGCCGGTGGCCAATCAATTTCTGACGCCCGAGTGGTCAGCCCAGAATTTTGCGGTGGCCATCGGCGTTGCCCTCCTGCTGGGGCTGGCCGGCGGACTCTACCCGGCCTGGCGGGCCAGCAAGCTACAGCCGGTGGAGGCGTTGCGGTATGAGTGAGGGTGAAGATTGACGATTGGGAGATTAGAGATTGGGAGATTAGAGATTAGGAGATCGGTGACGTGAAGTATGGCGACCTGATCGAATCTCGACCGCAGGTCATGTCACCCAATCTCTTCACAGTACCTCTTCACGGTACAACGAGAAAGAAAGACTACCATGTCGCGCTGGATTTGGATTGTGGGGTTGGTCGCCCTGTTGGGAGTGGGCGGCTGGTTTGGATACAACTACTATCAGGAACAGCAGGCTGCAGCTGCGGAAGCGGCCGCGGCGGCCGAAACGGAAGATGACCTGGACAATGTCGTCTGGGCCTCGGGCACGCTGCTGCCGCGGCGCTGGGCCCAATTGAGCCCTATGAACGGCGGCACGCTCAGCGCGGTAAACGTGGAGGAAGGCGATTGGGTCGAGGCTGAAACGTTGCTGGCAGAGCTGGACAATCGGGTGCTGGCCCGGAACGTCGAGACCGCCGAAGCCGCCCTAGCCGAGGCTGAAGCCGCGCTGGCCAAGCTTATGGCCGAGGCAACCGCGGCCGAAATCGCCGCGGCGGAAGCAGAGGTCGCCGCCGCGGAAGCCGCCATCGCCCAGGCCGCAGGGCAGATGCTTGAGGTGCAAGCAGCCATCGACAGCCAGGAGGCCATGGCCGAAATGGCGCGCCGCGAATACAGCGAACTGGCCAGCCATCCCACACAGGCGGAGCAGACGGCGGCCGATGCCGAGGTCGCCATTGCCGAGGCCAATGTGGCAGCAGCCCGGGCGGCCTACAACCTGGTGCGAGGCAACCCCAATGTGGGCGCGCTGCCCGAATCCCAACGTCTCTATGAGGCGACGGCCGCGCTCGAGGCCGCCAAGGCAAAGCGGGCCGTGGCCGACAGCGGTCCCACCGTCCAGCAACTGGCCGTGGCGGCCGCGGCCATCGACGCGGCCGAGGAGAACGTGGCCGGCGCCATTGCCCGGGGACCCGGCGCGGAGGCGGCGCTGCAGGCCGCGATGGCCCGTCGGGACAGTGCGCAAGCCGCGCTGGATCGTCTGCTGGCCGGCGCGACGGCTGAAGACATTGCCATGGCGGAGGCTCGCGTCACCGCGGCCAAAGCCGGGGTCAATGTGGCCCAGGCCCAACTCGCCCAAGGCCAAATCACGGCGCCCTTTGCCGGGGAAATCGGTGAAATCACCGGCCATCTGGGCGAGCAGATCGTGCCCGGCGATCCGGTCGTACTACTGGGCGACACGCGTCAGCTCCATGTGGAGACGACCGATTTACGGGAGACGGATGTGGTCTACCTGGAGAGGGACATGCCCGTCGAAGTGACCTTCGATGCCCTGCCGGATCGGATCTTTGACGGGACCATCGCGCGCATCGCACCGGTCAGCAATGCGGAAATGGGGGGCACCAACTATACGGTCGAAGTCGACGTCGCCGACCTGGATGAACGCCTGCGTTGGGGCATGACCGCCTTTGTGAACATTCAGGTGGAGCGCTGACGCAATGAGCAACCAGCCCCGTTATGCGGACGATGATCCCCTCATTGAGGTGATCAATTTGAGCAAAGTGTACGGCAGCGGTGACACCGCAGTGCGTGCGTTGGACGATGTCTCTTTTACGGTCAATCCAGGCGAATTTCTGGCCATCATGGGTCCCAGCGGCTGCGGCAAGAGCACGCTCCTCAATATGTTGGGCGCCCTGGATCAGCCGACCGACGGCGAAGTGTATGTGGCCGGAGAAAACCTGGCTCGCCTGAAGAACGTGGACCATTTCCGGGCGCAGACCGTGGGCTTTGTCTTCCAGCTTCACAACCTCCTGCCCACTTTAACCGCACTGGAAAATGTAGAGGTGCCCATGCATGGGCAGAAAGGCAGCGCACGCGACCATCGTGAGCGGGCCCAATCCCTGCTGGAGTTGGTGGGCATGAGCGAGCGCGCAGGTCACCTCCCCAATCAGCTTTCGGGCGGCCAGCGTCAGCGCGTGGCCGTCGCCCGGGCCCTGGCCAATGATCCGGCCCTGCTGCTGGCCGATGAACCCACCGGCTCTCTCGACAGCCAGAGTGGCGAAGAAGTCTTGGCGCTCATGCAAGAGCTAAACCGGAGTCAGGGTACGACCATCGCAATCGTCACCCACGACCGCGTCGTCGCCCAGGCCACTCAGCGCATCCTGCGCATGTCCGACGGCCGCATCATCGACGACCATCGCCTGCTCAATCCCCTGGAAGAGGATCTGCGGATGCTGGCAGCGAGCCGCCTCGGTCAGGCCATTCTCGATCCCGAAGATGAATCGCTGCCCTATATTTCCGACGAGGAAGAGCAGATCATTCGCACCATTCTAAAGCGCATCAACGGTGAGGGAAGGCCAGCGCCCGCGTCCTCCAGAGAGAACCAGGAGGCGGGAGAATAGCATCCTCAAATATGCCACCCCAATCTTCCTGGAAGCTGCAGACCAGATGGCGGCATGCTTGAGGAAAAGCTTCCAGGAAGTTCACAAGCGCCAATTCTCACCACAAGGATAAAAATCCGCGCATATCGGCTTGATCAGCGTCATCCGCGGTCCATTTTCAGGGCAACCCGCGCACATATTCGTTTGGAACGGCCTTACACAAAGCGAAACGTCGCGGCCGGAGCGGGAAGATCGACCGAGGTAAGGGCAATCTCTACCTCGGCATCGGGATAGATATCGTTGCGGCCATAGATCTCGGTTTCCAATGCAAAATCAGGCAGGACGAGGGCGGTCCGCGTGCCGCGCTGGTCGAGTACAAGCGCCCGCCCGCGCCAATCGGGGTGACGGCGCAGATAGACCATGAGCCAATGGTTGATCGAGAGGCGCTCGGCCGTACGCACGCTGCGCACCCGCTCACGCGCTTCGGAGGTCCGGGCCATGACCTCCTCCGGTCCGAGCAGCGGTTCACCGCGCAGATAGGCCCGCAGTTGCTGGTGGGTCAGCATGTCATGATAGCGACGCAGGGGACTGGTCACCTGCACATAGAGGTCGAGGCCGAGGCCGCTATGTGGACCCGGCTCGCTGACCTGACGGCCCGGGTTCAGCAACCGTCGCACCGCATACATCTCGGAAAGCGTTTCCGGCTGCAGTTCGCCTGGTTCGTCCACGGCCGGCGGATCCTGCACTGTAAACGGCACGGGGATGTCATGCTCCAGCGCGTAGCGAGCCACGGCCTCACCGGCCAGGAGCATGGCCTCACGCACCAGATCGCGGCTACCGGTCCGCTCGATGGGGCGAATGAGAATGTCTCCGTTTTTTACCCGCACCTTGACTTCCGGAAATGATAGTTCGATAGCGCCGTTTTCCTGGCGACGCAGGGAGAACCGATCCAGCAACTTACGCATCTCGT
>CAYZLP010000565.1:0-4086 GCA_964478635.1 uncultured Caldilineaceae bacterium | reverse complement strand
TTAGAGGTTCCGGTAAACAAGATGGAGAGACGATCGATGCTCTTGCCGGCCAGATTGGACGCAGAGAAGGTGATGGGAGTAGCACTCTGGTTCATCTGGAAGAGCTCTGTCCCTACCACGCTCGCCCCGGAGTAACCCGTCAGAGTCAACGAGACAGGATCGGCAGAGGTGCCCTCCGTCGCCATGACCAGGGAAATAAACTCGAAGGCGCTGGTGTCCGTCTCCGTGATCTCCAGGGTGCCGGAGTTAGGGCCTTGGAAGGGCACCACGTAGGCTGGGAATGTGCCAGGTAGCACATTACTGTAAGCGAGATCTGCGCTGGTCATGGTGAAGCCGCCTTCCTGATATGGGCTTGGGAAGGCGCCGATGCCTTGCGGCAGGCCATTGAACTCGATGTTGACCTCGGCAGCGGCGGCCGGCTGGGCCGGGCCGGCGACCAGGGCCAGCAAGAGGCCGGCCAGAATGGCCAGCAAGCCGGCGGCGGGCAAGAGCCGCCTCTGATGATTCGAATCTATTCTCATGATAAAACCTCCATTCGTGAACCGATTCTGGCCGGCCGGGGCAATCTGTTGCCCGACAGCCGGACCCGGGAGCAGCCCGCGCTGCCCGGTTGGCCAATAAACACAACGGGACGACGGTTGGGGAGCCGGCCTGGTGAGCCGGCCAGAGGCGCCCGCCCGGAACCGGGCAACGCCAGGCACGCGCCCGCGTTGTCGCGGATCGCCCTGTGGGGTCCATAGGGACGTGGGTTGGTGCGCATCGCACGTGGCATGGGAATCTTGCCTCCAAACAGGTCGACCGGTTGTTGCTGTGTGCTCCCTAACTCCATCCCGTTCCACCTTCGGGGCTGTCCCGGCTGTTGGCAGTCGCGGTCCCCGCGGCCGCGCGCGCATTATCTGCAATGGTACGCCGATTTGCCGGGCGGCAACATCGCATGCGCATGCGGTTTTTTTTGCTATGATCATGTGGTAACGGGTTCAGTGAGTGTGCGGCGGCAGGGTGGTTATCTCCGGTGCAATCGTGACAACAAGCAGGCAGCGCTCCAACATCATCGACCGGCTTCGTCTCTACCGGCTTCTGGACGGCTGGGACGAGGTCCGCGCCGTGCTGGTGCAGGCGCCCGCGGGCTACGGCAAGACGACGCTCGCAAAACGGTGGATCGAAACCGCCGGACTCGACGCCCGGGTGGTCTGGCTGTCGCTCTCCGAGCAGGAGGCCGGCCCGCGCGACTTCGTGGCCCGCTTTGCCGCGGCGCTGGACCAGCTCCTGCCCGGCACGACTGCCGACCTGCAATTGGCGCTGGGCAGCAGTTCGACCTCGCCGGAACAGGCGTGGCAGCGCCTGATGCAGGCGCTGGCAGATGCGCCGGAGGCCCGCTCGTCCTCTGCCCGGTTGCTGGTGCTCGATGACCTGCATCGCGCGGCGTCGCCGGCGGTCGGGGAGCTGCTGCGCGCCTGGCTGGAGCACGGCCCGGCGCAGATTCACCTGCTGCTCCTGACCCGCCACCTGGCTGACCTGCCGCTCGCCCGTTTCGTGGCCCACGGTGAGGTCCTGGCCCTCGACACCGACGATCTGCGCTTCAACCGGGAAGAGATCCGGCAGTACCTTGCTGCGCGGGGCATCTCCGGCACGAGTGACGCCGACCTGATGCGGCTGGTGCAGATGAGCGAGGGCTGGATTACGGCCATCCAGCTGGCCGTTCTCTCAGACCGCAGCTCCGGCAAGCTGCCGCCCTTCGCCGCAGAGCGGCCGCGCGATCGCCAGTGGATCGCCTCGTTTCTGGCCAACGAAGTGCTGGACAACCAGCCGCCGGACCTGCGCCGCTTTCTGCTGGAGACCGCCATCCTGGAGCAGTTCAACCTCAGCCTCTGCCAGGCCGTGACCGGCAGGGAGGACGCCGGGTCGAAGCTGGCCGAGATTGAGGAGCACGATCTGTTTCTGGTGCGGCTGGACAACGGCTGGTATCGCTACCATCATCTCTTTCAGGAGCAGTTGCAGCAGCGCCTGGCCGTCGAGCAGACGGCCGCCGAGGTGGCCGAACTGCACCGGCGGGCGGCGCGCTGGCTGGAGCGCGAGGGTGACGATGATGGCGTCATTGGCCATTTGCTGGCTGCCAATCTGGATGAAGAAGCGGCCGTCTTCATGGAGCAGCGTATGTGGCAGACGCTGGCCCGCGAGCCGGAACGCACCCTGCGCCTGCTGCGCCTCTTGCCCGACCAGCAGTGGAAGCGCCGGCCCCGCCTGCTCATCGATCGCTGCCTGATCGCCCTGTTTGTGGATGATGAGCGGTTTGCGGAGCGCGTGCGCGAGGCGGAGGAGGCGCTGGCCTCGTCCGGGATGTCGCTGGAGGACAACCCGCGGCTGGCGGGGCGCTGGAAGGTCGTGCAATGCGCCTGCCAGCTCATCGGGAGCGACCATCCCGCGGCCATCCGGCTTGCCCGCGAGGCGCGCGCTCTGGAGCCGGAGATGGACCCGTTTTCGGCCGGCACGCTCAACTTCCTCGATGCGTGGCTGGCATACCACACGGGCCGGGCCGGCGAGACAGATCGCCTGGCGGAGCAGGCCATCGACATTTACGAGCAGGCGCCCTTCCCGCTGGGCGCCCTGGCTGTGCGGCGACAGCAAGCGCGCTGGAGTCACCTGCGCGGCAACGGCGACCAGGCGGGCCGGCAGTATGAGTGGCTGGACAAGAAGGTGGCCATCCACAGCGACACCGCGCACGAATACGTCGCCATGCTGATCCTGGCAGCGGACCATCATTACTGGCGCAACAATCTGAGCCGGGCCGCGGACTATGCCGGCCGGGCGGCGAGCTACGCCTGGCAGCTGGCCAACGACGAGCTGATCTACTGCGCCGAAGTGCAGCGCCAGCTTTGCGACGCGACCGGCCAGCCGGAGCTGCCGGCCATCCATCCGTACGAGCTGTATCACGAGCGCTTCCCGTCCGCCTTCTGGAGGCGCTTCATTATCGAGATGGACATCAGGCGTCTTATGGCCGGCGGGCGGCCCGCAGAAGCGTGGCAGCTTGCCCGGGAACTGGGGCTTGATCCGGAAGCGCCGGCCACGCCACACGCCTACACAGTCGTTCCCTTCCTGGAGGCCGCCCTTGCCGCCGGGGTGGAGCAGCCTCTTATTGACCGGCTGTTGCCTGAGGCGCTGGCCCACTTCGAAGGGGCCGGGCAGCGGTTCTACCAGCTGCGATTGCTGGCGCTCCGGGCCTGGTCCTGTTTGCGGCAGGACGATCGCGAGCAAGCGGGTCGGTTGGCGATGGACGTCCTGGCTCTGGCCGAGGAGACCGGCTACCTGCGCGTCGTCATCGACACGCCCGGTTTGCTGGGTCTGCTGCCGAGAAATCGCGTGGCCGCCCTCCGGGAGATTGGCGAAAACCTGACCCGGCGCGAAATCGAGGTCATTTCCTACTTATCCAGAGGGTGCAGCTATCTGGAGATTGCGGACGAGATGCACGTCAGCATCAATACCGTCCGCACCCACATCCGCAACATCTACGAGAAACTGTCCGTTTCCGACCGGTCAGCGGCCGTCGCCGTCGCCGTCAGATCCGGGCTTGTGGCGGAGTAACCTGTCCCGGCCATGCCGCGGCTCAGGCGGTTTCGGCCGCTTCCGGCGGCGCGTCTTCGTCGTCTGTCCCGTCCGCCTTCAGGGGCGTAAACCAGCGCAGGATGGCGAAGTTGATGAGCGAGAGGAACAGGCCGATATCAATCCGGCCATAGGCGACGGCCAGCCCAATCGCGCCGGTGGTCCAGATGCTGGCGGCCGTCGCCGTGCCCAGCACGCGATCATCCTGTTTGAGAATCGCGCCCCCGCCGATGAAGCCGATGCCCGCCACCAGCCCTTGCAGGACGCGCGCCTCGGCGTCGCCGCCGTTCCCGGCGGGAATAAACGAATCGGCCACCAGCACGTAGCCGCACGTGGCCACGGCCTTGCGCAGGGCACCGCCGATGTTCATCAACCCGCCGCTGGTGGAGGACGGACCTGTGAGGATCTCCTGCAGGGTGCCGGACGTGCCCAGCTCGACCATCCCGCCGCGCGGAAGGGTCGGGTGCACCGCTTCCATTCCCCAATGCC
>CAYZLP010000564.1:0-4086 GCA_964478635.1 uncultured Caldilineaceae bacterium | reverse complement strand
GAAGACCTGGCGGCTGCTCGCGCCCACGGCTTTCAGAATGCCGATCTGGTCCGTCTGGCGCTCGACAATGGAGGTTACGGTGCTGTAGACCAGAAAGAGCCCCAGCACCAGGGCCAGAAGCGCCAGCAAGCCCAGGATGAAGAAGATCCCGTCCATGGCATCCTGGAAAAAGTGCTTGTCGGGATTCGAGGTCCGCTGGCCCTGGGGTGAGAAGCCGCCAGAGCTGACGTCCAGCTTTTCCAACCGGTCCTGCATTTCGTCGGCGATGGCGGTCACCGTCTCGGGTTCATAGCGCGCGGCCCGGGCGTGGATGCGGTTGAAGTTCTCCTCGCCGGTCAGTTCGGCAAAGCGCTCCCGGGTGGTGTAGAACTGGGCCAGACCGCCGAATGTAGGCGGCTGTACGTTGGGATCGTAAAGCACGCCGCCGACACTCGCATCGTGCACCTGGCGATCGACCCGGATCTCCACGGTTGCGCCCGGTTCGATGCCGTAGACCGTGTCCGAACCCTGCCCGACGGCCAAAACCTTGTCCTGCGGCCAATCGCCGCTTTCCAGGGTCACCACCGCGAAGCGTTGGCCGGCGTAATCGTCCCGGGCCGTCAGACCGGCCGCGCGCCAGGGGTCGTCGGGAGAAAGGCGCCACTCGATGGAGGTCTGCAGAAGCCCCTCGACCTCGGTGACGCCGTCAACGCGGCCCAACCCTGCCAGGGTGTCGTCATCAATGGCCGGGTCGTTCCAGAGGCTAATCATGGCCGGGGATGACAAGCGCCACGATTCCTGCATTCCCTGGATGATGAAGTTGCGCGTGCCGATAATCATGCCGATGGCGAATGCGCCCATGGCAATGATCAGGACCACCTGGATGGTGCGCCCCTTATTCTCCCAGAGATCGTACCAGACTTTGTCGCGCAGGACGCCCACGGGTTACATGCCTCCGTTGTCAAGGATGCGGCCGTCGCTGATGCGGATCTGACGGGGCATCTGGCGGGCCAGTTCCTTGTCGTGGGTCACCATGACAAGGGTCTTGCCCTCATCGACCAGCTGGCGGAAGAGGGCGAATACCTTGCCCGCCGCGACCGAGTCTAGATTCCCCGTGGGTTCGTCGGCCACCAGGAGGGGCGGGTCGTTGGCCAGGGCCCGGGCGATGGCGGCGCGCTGCATCTGCCCGCCGCTGACCATGCCCGGCAGCTTGTCGGCCTGATCGCTCAGCCCCACCGAGTCGAGCAACTGGGCCGCGCGCGCTCGCCGCTCGGCAGGGCGATATTTGCCGGCCAGATCCATGGGCAGCATGACATTTTTGAGCAAGGTCAGCGCGGGCAGGAGTTGGAAGAACTGAAAGATGATCCCAACGTGATCCCCGCGCCAGCGGGCCAGGGCGTTTTCGTTCATGGCGTGAATGGGGAAACCCAATACGTCCACTTCGCCGGCGTCGGCGTGATCGATGCCCGTGATCATGTTCAGGAGCGTCGATTTGCCGCTGCCCGACGGGCCGACAATGGAGACGAATTCCCCCGGTTGAATCGTCAGGGAGACATGATTCAGGATGACGATTTCCCGCTCGCCGACGAAGTAGCGCTTGAGGACGTCGTGCAGTTGAATGACCGGTTGAGCGTTTGAAGTGCTGGACATGGTGGTTTCGTAAGGGCCGCCGGGGGGCGGAGAGCGCAGGGTACCGCCGAAAGACTACCGCCGAAAGACTACCGCCGAAAGTCTACCGCTGTGAGTTCCGACTCCGCTCGTGCCGGCGCGCTTGCCACAGTGATTTTCGGACAGATTCTTACTGTAATCAATAGTACGCAAATTGAGGCAGCGGCGTCGCGCGGGCCTCCATGCGGATTGCGCACCGGCCTGGTTCGAGTCCGGTCTGCGCTTTTTGCGCAACAAAAAGCCTGCATCGCCGGGTGACGATGCAGGCCGTCTAGAGCAAGTTTCGTTGCCAATCCTAACGCTTAAACAGTCCGACTACGAAGAGCAGGACAACGGCGCCGATCAGGGCAGTGATCAACGACATCCAAATGCCGCCGGTAGCGATGTTGAAGAGGCCGAGAATCCAGCCTCCGATGAAGCCGCCGATGATGCCGACGATGATATTGCCGATTAAACCGAGCCCGCCGCCGCGCATAAACTGCCCGGCTAGCCAACCGGCCACGCCACCGATGACAATCCACAGAATAAAGCCAGTCCAGTCCATATCTGCCTCCTCAAGAATGGTGGGTTGATAGTAAACCGGGGTATAGAGCCGAACTCGCTTACCCTAATGCCATTGTAACCCAAGTGTCAAGGTTTGCGCTAGGCGCAAAAAACGACACACACTTAGTATCTGTCCGAAAATCTCTGTGGCAAACACCCTGGCTGGAGAAGAGTCGGGGCGCACAACCGAATATTCGGATAGGCTGTTATGCTTCTCCGGGCGTATCGTTCAGGATTGCGTCGATCGCCGCCAGCGTGTCTTCGTCCAGTTGTGCGCCGGCCGCCTTGACGTTGCTTTCCACCTGGGAAGGGCGACTGGCTCCCGTGATAACGCTGCTGATTTCCGGCCGACGCAGACACCATGCCAGGGCCAATTGGGCCATGCTGAGGCCGTGATCGCCGGCGATTTCGGTCAGCTTGCGCACCCTGGCCAGGTCGGCCTCCATGATCATCCGGTCCTTCCAGCCGTCCAGCACTGCGGCCCGGCTGTCTTCGGGTACGCCGTCGTTGTATTTGCCGGTCAGCACGCCCTGAGCCAGGGGGCTGAACACCGTGATGCCCATGCCGTGGCGGGCAGCCGTGGACATGATTTCGTCCTCAATGTGGCGGTCCAGCATGTTGTAGCGCGGCTGCTCGACCTGGGGCAGATAGCAGTTGAATTGGCGGGCCGTGCCCACCGCTGCCTCCAACTGGGCCGCACTCCAGACGCTGGTGCCCCAATAGAGCACCTTGCCCTGGTGAACTAGATCATCCATGGCGCGGACCACCTCTTCCAGGGGCGTTTCCGGATCGTAGCGGTGGCAGAAATAGATGTCCAGATAATCGGTGTCCAGGCGCCGCAGCGACTTTTCTACCGATTCCATGATGTGCTTACGGCTCAGTCCCCGGTCGTTGACGTTGTCGCTCATGGGCCAGTAGAGCTTGCTGCTGATGACCAGATCGCTGCGCTGGTAATCCTTGATCACGCGGCCGACGACCTCTTCGGCGCCGCCCCGGGCATAGGCATCAGCCACGTCGATGAAGTTGACGCCCTGCTCGACGGCGGCGCGAATGCAGTCCGCGGCGGCGCTGTCTTCCACATGGCCGCCATAGGTCAGCCAGGCGCCCAGAGCCACGGTGCTGACCTTCATGCCGGCCCGTCCGAGTCGACGGTATTCCATTGGATTGACTCCTTTGGCTTGCTGTTTCTTTGGCTGTGATTCCGGGGGAGCCGGACGTATGGTCCGGCTTGCTTGTCAAAATTTTCCCGGCGGAACAATGCGCCCTTTAGAAGTCGATGGCTTTGCCTTCGAAGATATATTCATACATGCGGCGCAATTCATCCGTGTCGGGGATGCGTGGGGCCGTGAAAAACTGGGTATCCATTTCGGCATAGGCGCAGAGGAGATCGAGCTTTTCCTCGAACTCGGCCCGGTCGATGCCCAATGCGGCAATGCTCATGGGCTGGCCGACCGTCTCTTCCAACTCGCGGACGGCAGTCACCAGCTGACGGCCGGCTTCCTCTTCATCCCGGCTGTCGGTCAAGCCGATGTAGCGGGCCAGGTCCGCATAGCGCGCGCCCCCGCCGTTGAGCGTGAACTCCATGGTGTAGGGGAGCATGAGCGCGACGGTGCGGCCATGGGGCTGCTTGAAGAGGGCGCCCAGACTGTGGCCCATGGCGTGGGCCAGGGCCGCCAGAGAGTTGCCGAAACCCAAACCGGCGATGGCCGCCGCATTGCCCATCTGTTCCCGGGCCTCTGTATCAGTTTCGCCATCGGCATAGGCCCGCGGCAAGTATTCAAAAACCAGCTTTGCCGCCTGGAGACACATGCCGTCGGCGAAGACGTTGTGCCAGGTGGCAGTGTAGCCTTCGATGGCATGGGTTAAAGCATCCAGACCGGTGTCGGCCGTGATGCG
>CAYZLP010000563.1:0-4097 GCA_964478635.1 uncultured Caldilineaceae bacterium | reverse complement strand
GAGATCAAACCCTACTTTGCCAAGCATGCGTCAAGCCATGACATCTTCTCAGACGAACCGTCGGATCCGGGTTATCTGGTCCTGGAAGATCTGACGGATGCTTTCAAGACGCTAAACGAGCGCCTCCGGGAATTTGATAGGCGACGGGTGACCGCCCAACAGCGGGAGATGATTGGGGAGCTGGTCGGCTCGGTCAGCGACACGTTGATGGACATCTATCGGCAGACCCTGATTGCGCCCGACAGCATCGTCGGCTTTCAGACGGCCCGGATCTACCTATCGCGCTTGGAAGAAAAGCTCCTGGAGTGTGGCCAGCCCGAGCGCTTTCCGGTTCTGAAGTCCTGGTTCAAGGGCTTTCACTTGGGCGAGCGGCGCTTTCCGTCGGCGGATTACTATCTCAACCAGATCGACCGCTACAAGGAAAAGCTGCAAATTCGCCAACTCATGTTGATCCACGGGGACTGTCACAGCCGCAATATCATGCTGGACGACAATCACCACGTGAAGATCATCGACATCGACAAGATCGACTTCTATGGCGACTACATCTATGATTTTGCCCAACTCATCGAAGATATTGCGGTCTTTCAATTTCTATTTATGCCGGACTATCTTTTCCGCCTTCCCCATGAAAGCATCGCGTTTCCCAATAGCAGCGACGAACCGGGCGTCATCGAAACGGCCATCATCTACCCGCCCTTTACCAGCGAAGCCGTCGTCCATATTCAGACGCTGCTCTGTGAACGGCTAAAGGCCTTTGCCGGAGAATTGGGCGATACGCATTGGCGGGAGCGGCTCTGGCTGGCCACTGCGCTCCACCTGATCCGCCTGATTACGAAACAGCGAGCGCTGCCCATTGCCGCCGTTCTCTATGCCGAGGCCATGCAGCTCCTGGAGCAGCTCGTGGACCATCTGCAGGGGCAACGACCGCTGCCGCCGATCCCTTTCCCTGCCGCCCGCAGGGATGCGGACGACGGTTCCGGACAACCGTTCCGCCGGCCGGAACACGCCTCGCTGGCGACCCTACACGACGCGATTCTGGCCCTCGACCCCACCATCGCCGCCGAGATCAAGCAGAACGGCGCCCGAGTCGCCTACTTCGTCACCGGGCAGGAGCAACCGTTTGCCATCCTGGAAGCAACCCGGAACGGCGGCCGGCTGCTGCTGGCGTGCGAGGTGGAAGCGGTACAGGAGATTCTGGAGGTGGCAAAGGTGCGGCCCTCGCAGAGTCCGCTGCGGACGGAGATCGAAATCCCCACGTCGGAAATGGATGCTCTTGTTCTGCAGGCCATTGCAGAACTGATCTGACGGAATAGGCCAACAATCATGGCACGCTATGGACCCGCCTATCGATTTGATGAGCTATCATTGATCCTGCGCAGCGCGATGCGTGGCGACTCATTGGGCCTCATGGGCGTAGCCGGTACTGGAAAGTCCAATATCGTGCGCATCCTCCGGGACGACATGGACTATAAGGCCAGAATTCTAGGCGAGAAGGCAGCCGGACTGTTGGTCGCCGAAGTCAACACAATCAAGTGGGATGGAACGCCGGAAAACCTCTGGGAAATCATGGAAGGAAGTCTCAACAGGGCCTTGGCGCAAAGCAAGCTCAAGAACATTCGCCCTCTGAAAACCGGCGACGGATCACCCCTCGGGGCGTTGGGATTGACGATGGAGTGGGTATGTCAACAGAAGGAATTCAACCTGCTTTTTGTTTTGGACGACTTTGACAAGGCAATCGCGCACGGTCCCCTCGCCATGCTGGACCATCTCAGTGACTTTCGCACCGCGAACGTCGATCGGCTCAGCTACCTTGTCATGACCAAGCGCTTGCCTCACATACTCGGCAGAGATCACGATTTGGCCCAGCACTCGAAATTCTATCATCTATTCCGGAATCGCATCTATGCTCTGGGCATGTACACGCCGGATGACAGCCGCCAGATGATTCGCCACCTAAACGAGCAGCATGAGGCAGGCATCGGCGGGCGAGAAACCAACTTTATCCAGTGGTTGTCGGGCGGTCACGCTGGGCTGATACGCAGCGTTTTTGATGCCTGGATCGATAAGTCGCCGGATCACAATGACCTCGTCCGGTCCCTGGCCGATCGCGGACCGATCCAAGAGGAATGCCGCCGGATCATTCACAGCTTACACGAAGACGAGCAGGATGCGCTTCGTCGATTGGCTGCGCGAGAAATGGCGGCGTTGAATCAGCCCGTTCTCGTACACTTGCACGTGCGCGGCCTGCTTACAAGTCTAGCGCCCGTCCTCTGGTTCAGCCCGCTCTTTCAGGAGTATCTGGAGAAGTCAGGAGGTAATGTTCAATGATGATCTACCTACTGGTTGGCGGTCTGCTGCTGGTCATGTCGCTATATCTGTTTTGGACAATGTATCGCCGAGTGCGCAAGGATCTCGAAGCCGAAATCCGTATGGTGCCGGAGGAAGAACGCTGGGTCATCTATCGGTCAGGGAAGTTTCACCGCCTTGCGGGGCCCGGACGTGTCGAGATTCTAAAAAAACGACCCGATTTCCCCAGTTTCGAGACGGTAGAATATGAGCGCGTTGTCCGCAAGATCAACGCCCGCAACGAACCTGTATCCCTCGCCGTCGACGGGCTCTTTATTTACGGAATACCGTTTCAGTACACAGTCAACTTCTGGTGCAAAACCGATATCGATCAAGCTGCAGCGATAACGGGACAGGAGGTGGCATCGCTAGTCCAGTTCAGCGATCCCGAACGACGTCATCAGGTTGCGGTCAAGCTACGCGATGCGATGCACAGAGCAGTGCAGCAAGTCCAGGTTGCTTATCCGCTGCCGGAGGATGCCAATTTCGTTGACAAACTCCTGCCCATCTTGCCCGGTGCCGACCAATGTAACGAACTCTTGAGCGATTTGCGCCAGCAACTCATGGCAACCCTGCCCCTGGTAGGCGTGCTGTTCGATCCGAAACATCCGATCACGGTTGTCAGGATCGGCTTGGCAGATGAACTGGTCAATAGTTTCTCACGAGAGCGAACACTGACTATGCTGCGCAAGGGGCTGCCGGAAGCCACCGTTGAAGACCTGATGCAGATGCTGTCCGCAATTGAGGGCATTGACTTGCCACGGGTAACCAAAGTCCTTGTAGAGGATGCAAGCGGCCACGCCATGCGGAAGGAGCTTCGCCTTCATGAGGACGGCGCGGTCGAAATGCGCTTCCAAGAAAGCGACGAAAAACAGCCTGCAGCCGCCCGCGCAACGAGCAGTGAGGAGCCGGAAAGAGCGCCTGAAGTCAATGTCTCAGACAACGGGTATCACCTGCAGCCCGGAGACTACCGGATCCTCAAGCGGGTTCCGCCGGCTGCATAAGCCGATCAATCCCCCGCCGGGCTGACCAGCGCGCGGCTGCCGGCACGGTGCTCGCGGTTGGCGGCCCGGGCTACGCCGATGGCCAGTACGGTCACGACGGCGTAGACGACCGCCGCTCCCACAAAAACGCCCCGCAATCCCAACCAGAGGGCAATGCCGGCGCCGAGCATGGGCGCGACGATGCGGGCCGAAGCGTTGACGCTGTTCTCCAAGCCATAGGTAGCGCCCTGATGGCCGGCCGGCGTCCAGAGATTCATGAGCGCAGCCACCGACGGGATCAGGCCGCCCACGGCAAAGCCGCTGAGCAGTTGGAGCATCACCAGCTGCCAGGCGTCGGTCACAAAGGGCTGGGGCAGATGGCAGAGCAGAGCCACCAGCGCGGCCCCAATCAAGATCCGGGTATGGCCCACCCGATCGCCCAGGCGTCCCAGCCAGGCCGCGCTGACCGCCCCCGTGAAGGCCGCGGAGCCGATGATGAGACCCGTGACCGAAGCGGCCCGCGCGCCGTCGCCCATAAGTTGGACGACGAAGAGGGAGGCGAAGGGAATGATGATGGAGCGGCCGAGGCTGCGCAGAAAGGTCAGGGCATAGAGGCTGCTCATGCCGGGGGCCGTGACGAGGTCGCGATAGTCGGCCAGGAGACCGTGACGCTCCTCCGGCGGCTGAGGCTCGAACTCCTCCTTGACGCCGAAGACGACGGCGATGCCGGCCAGGCCCAGGAGCGTGCCCGTAATCCAGAAGCTT
>CAYZLP010000562.1:0-4097 GCA_964478635.1 uncultured Caldilineaceae bacterium | reverse complement strand
GCTTGCCGGAGCCGTGACGTTCCGCCACGACGGTCTGACTCAAGGCCGCGTTGAGCTGATCAACCGCGGCGGCGATGTTGCGATCGCGGGTGTTCTCCGTCACGAGTTGGGCAAAGTGGCCCAGATCAATGTAGGAAGGCGGTACCTGGCGGCCAAAGATGCTAGTAAAGGATTGGCTGTAGCTCCGCGCTTGAGCGACACCCCGCTGGCTGGCCTGCTGGAGTTCATAGGCCAGGTTGTTGAAGCTGTCCATGAGGGCCGGCACGGCCCCAAGATCGGCGGCGGTGAGTGTCGTCCCCCGGGCCATCTGGTCGGCCAGCTCGGCTGCGCTGGGCGCACCGAACATGCCGCGGTTGCCGGTCATGTCCAGACGAGCCTGATCGTCGACGATGCGCTCGTCCTTGTCGATGTAGGTCTCAACAATCGCCTCACCTAGCTCCCCGCCGGTCATGCTCGGGTTTTGGCGCAATTCTGACAGGAACGCCGCGTATGCCCAGCCGACGGCCGGTTCCGTCTCCTGGGAGAGGACGGCGTAGCGGGCGTGGGGTTGCAGGGCGCTCAACACCTCCAGGTGGCCCATCAAGCAGGCATCCATGCCCACCATCTCGAATTTGTCGATGCCCGTCCGGTCGCGGATCTCCTGGAGTGCGTCGTCGATCTCGTTCAGATAGAGCTGATCGCCCAAGGAACGGGCCAGGGGAATGTTGGGGCCGCCCCGTCCCGCTGTGGGATCGCTCCAGCCGCCGGGCCAGCCCATGCCATGGTCCGAAAGAATCAGGACGTGGCGATCGGCCGGGAATTCTGCCACTGCCCACGTGACGAAATCGATGAGCGTATTGGCATCCGCCATGTTCTGCTCACCCAGGTCCATCAACTCTTGAGAGCCGAGGCGGTTCAGGTTGTTGTCCTGGGTAACGTAGAAGCGTTTGGTGGAAGTCCAATCACCATCGCCGTTGAAGCCGCCCCGGTAGCGATCCATCTGGCTGACGATGTGGACATTGCCGCCGGAGCCGACGCGTTCGGCCTCATTGAGATCGATGAAAATGTCTTTTTCCAGAATCTTGTCGTCGGCGTCCTGGTAGAGCATGATGAGCCAGGTCGGCTCGTCGGACGAAGCCTCGGGCAGGTCCATGGGGGTTGGCGTGGGCTGAAGCGCCTGCTGGGCCTGCTCAACCAGATCGGCGCCTGCGCCGGGCGCAACCTGCGCGGCGGGGGGCGCGCTGAACTGATTGGCACTGCCGCCCCCGCCCCGACCGGCAAAGAAGACAAAGAAGATCAGGGCCGGTAAGCCGCAGATCAGTAACAGCGCCAGCAACCCCAGCATGGGCAAGCCGCCGCGGCCGCCGCTACCGCCGCCACCCCCCGAAGGCATGGTATAGCCGCCGCCAGAGGGATAACCGCCGCCCATAGGGGGTTGGCCGCCACCACCGCCGGACGGCGGGCGCGGGGGAGGAGGCGGGGGCGCCGCGGCCGACGGTTGATCGTCCCGGCGCTTGGGCGCCTCGGCCCGTTCGGTCGGTCCACCGGGCGATGTCTTGCGCCGGCGGTCGACGCGGATCGTTTCTTTTTCGTCCGAACCATTGGCAAATAACCAGCGCGGTTCGGGTTGGGTTGCCGGCTCGCCGCCGGTTTGTCCCGCGCCGGTCGTAGCCCATGCCGGCGCAAGCGTCCACCTCTGGAATGGATTGTGTTTCATTGTTTTCACCGCTTGAAAGAGTAGAGTCTGATAAAAGCTGGATAGAAAGGCAAGCCAGCGTCGCCGACGGCGGCTCACTGGCTCATCGAAATCAATGACGAAGACAAAGAATGACCGTCCTTAGCTGAACGGACACATGGGTTAACCTCAGCAGCGGCCTGGGGATATCTTAGACCGACAATTCTCATGTGGTCAACGGCTACATTGTTGGAACAAAGTGGCATTGGGCGGCTCATGACAAGATCGATGTTGTGGACAGTGTATCACTCAGGACGTGAGGCTGCAAGCCATTTTCGCTCCTGGTTGACATGATTCTGGACCATGGCTACACTTGGCAGAGACAACGTTACATAGCGTCGTCAGGTTGTAGTGAACCGTGCCGGATTGTGCAGGCCGGCGTGACCCGAACGAATGATTGTTGTCTGCGGGTAATGGCTGTGCGCTTCTCCCACACAGCCATTACCCGCCCACCACACGCCTTCGCGATAATGAAAGCAGCAGCCGATTCCCCCGCATTCAAGGAGGCACGCCATGCGTATCACGACCCTGATTGAGAATCACGCCGCCGAAGCCCAGGCCGGGCTGGCGGCAGAGCACGGTCTGTCGCTCTACATCGAACATGATGGCCAACGTATCCTCTTCGACACGGGCGCAAGCGGCGCCATCGTGCCCAATGCCCAACGACTGGGCATCGACCTGAGCCGGGTGGGCCTCGCCGTGCTCTCCCACCATCATTATGACCACGGCGGCGGGCTGGAAGCCTTCTTCGCCGTCAACGACCATGCGCCCGTCTATCTGCGCCCGGCGCCGGACGGCGATCCCACCTTCCATGCGCTGCTGGTCATCAACCGCTATATCGGATTGGAAGGCGAACTGCTCGCGCGCCACCGGGATCGCTTTGTCTTCGTGGAGCACTTCCGGGAAGCGGCGCCCGGCGTCTATCTCTTCGCCCATATTGCCCACGATTTTCCTCAGCCCAAAGGCAACAAATATATCTACCTGAAGCAGGCAGGCGGCTTGGTCCACGACCCCTTCGACCATGAACTGGTGCTGACCGTGCGCGATCCGGATGGGCTGGTTGTCTTTACCGGCTGCGCCCACAGCGGCGCGCGCAACATGATCCGGACGGTGACCGATAGATTTCCCGACGACCCCATCAAGGCCGTCATCGGCGGCTTCCATCTGATCGGCCTGCCCCTGGGCAAGACCATGGCGGGCAGTCGCGACGAGATGCTGGCCCTGGCCGGAGAGATGGACCGGCTGCCGGTGGGCCGCTACTGGACCGGCCACTGCACGGGCGACAAGGCTTTCGGCGTGTTGAAAGAAGTGCTGGACAAGCGACTCCTGGGGCTGCAGTCGGGGCTGACCATAGATGCTTGATGGAGGCGGCGGATGAAGACAAGATTGCTCAATTACTGGGAGATCATACGCTCGAGTTACTGGTTCGTACCGGCATTGATGACGATTCTGGCAATTGGGCTTTCGTTCTTGACCATTGCCATCGACCATTGGGCGCAAGCTGAAGAGCTGACTTGGCTGACTTGGGTGAACACCGGCGGGGCAGATGGCGTCCGAACTCTCCTTTCCACGTTGGCCGGCTCTATGATCACCATGGCCAGCGTTACCTTTTCCATCACCATCGTCGCCCTGTCGTTGGCCTCGTCACAATTTGGGCCGCGGCTTCTCACCAACTTCATGCGGGATCCGGCCAACCAGGTCGTTCTGGGCACGTTCATCGCGACCTTCGTCTATAGTCTCCTGGTACTGCGTACGGTGCGCAGCGTTGACGACAACGTCTTCGTCCCACATATTTCGGTGACCGTGGCCGTGCTCTTGGCCGTGGCCAGTCTGGGATTGTTCATATTCTTCATTCACCACGTGTCGGTGTCGATCAACGCCCAGCAGGTGATCGCTTCCGTCGAGCGCGAGTTGAACGAAGCGATCGATCGGCTGTTTCCCGAGAAAAAGAACCGCTTCGTCTTCGAATACGAGCTGAGAAATGAAGAAGACGTGCCGGAAGATTTCGACGAAAATGCGGAATCGCTGGCAGCGACCGGCAGCGGGTATATACAGTCCATTGACAACGATGGACTCATGAGTCTGGCGCAAGAACATGATCTGCTGCTCAGACTCGAACACCGTCCGGGTAACTTTATCGCCGCTGGAAATGGGCTCGTCCGCGTCTGGCCGGCCGAGAAATTTGATGAGGAGCTTGCGGAAAAAATCAACGAAGCCTTCATCGTAGGGACACAGCGTCTGCGTCTACAGGATATCGAATTTGCCTTTGACCAGTTGGTGGAGATTGCCCTGCGGGCGCTCTCACCGGGCATCAATGACCCGTTTACAGCCATGGCTTGCATCGACCGGCTGGGCGTCGCACTGGCCCATTTGGCGGAACGAC
>CAYZLP010000561.1:0-4101 GCA_964478635.1 uncultured Caldilineaceae bacterium | reverse complement strand
AGTCCGCTGGCCGGCAGCATGAGGTGGAGCTTGTGGAGTTCTTGCTTCAGTTGTTCGAGCATAGGTGCCTCTGCTATCGAAAGGAGATGGAACTGGGGTAGTGGAAGATTGAAGATTGAAGGTAGGCGCCTGGCCGAAAAATCGAGTGCCATCAATCTTGGCATATTTCGGCGCACGCCCACCTTCAATCTTCGATCTTTATCATTTGCTGTCCTTCACTTCCCGCCGCAGCGCCCGCAAGCGCTTCATCACATCGTTTTCGCCCCGGCCGAAGTAGTCGTAGAGGCGGCTGTATTCCGTATAGAGCCGGTCGTAAAGGGCTACGTTTTCGGGAATCGGGCGGTAGACGACGTCCTTGAGGCCGCCCATCTTTTCCGACGCGGCAAAGATATCGGCGTAGCCGCCGGCTTCGGGGCCGGCCGCAACTGCGCCGTGCATGGCCGCGCCCAGGGCGGGCGCCTGCGCACTCTTGACAATGGAGTACTCCCGGTTGGTCACGTCCGCGTAGATCTGCATGAGCATGGTGTTCTTCTCGGGCAGACCGCCGGCGGCCACGATGCGGTTGACGGGCACCCCGTTCTCGGTGAGCGATTCGATGATCTCGCGCGTGCCGAAAGCCGTGGCTTCGATGAGCGCGCGGTAGATTTCGGGTGCGGTCGTGGCCAGGGTGGCGCCGACCAGCAGACCGCTCAGCTCCACATCGACCAGGGTCGAACGGTTGCCGTTCCACCAGTCGAGGGCCAGCAGGCCGCTTTCTCCGGGCTTCTGTTGGGCAGCCTCTTCTTCCAGCAGTTCGTGAATGTCCATGTTCCGTGCCGCTGCCTGCTCGAAGTAGACGGGCGGCACGCCGTTCTTGACGAACCAGGCGAAGATGTCGCCCACGCCGCTCTGGCCCGCTTCGTAGCCGAAGAGCCCGGGCACGATGCCGTCTTCTACCACGCCGCACATGCCGGGCGCCTCCACCCGCTCGTCGCCCACCACCATGTGGCAGGTGCTGGTGCCCATGATCATGACCATGACGCCCGGGTCGGTGGCCTGGGCCGAGGGCACGGTGACGTGGGCATCCACATTAGCCACGGCCACCGCCGTGCCCGGCAGCAGCCCCGTCCAGGCCGCGGCTTCCTCGGTCAGGCCGCCAGCTTTGGCGCCCAGGGGCAGGATCGTTTCGCTCAACTTGGTCGCGACCACGTCCCGGAACTCCGGGTGCAGGGCCGCGAAGTAGTCGGGACTGGGAAAACCTTCCTCTTTCTGCCAGATGGCCTTGTAGCCGGCCGTGCAGGAATTGCGCGTCTCCCGGCCCGTCATCTGCCAGATCACCCAGTCGGCCGCTTCGATGAGGCGGTCGGCCGCGTGATAGATTTCGGGGTCTTCGTCCAGGATCTGGAGCGCCTTGCTGAAGAACCACTCGGACGAAATCTTGCCGCCGTAGAGATCGATCCAGGGCTCGTTGCGTTCCCGGGCCACCTCGTTGATGCGATCGGCTTCGGGCTGGGCGGCGTGATGTTTCCAGAGCTTGACCCAGGCATGGGGGCGCGTCCGGAATTCGGGCCGGCGGCTGAGTGGCGTGCCGTCCGCCATGGTGGGCAGCATGGTACAGGCCGTGAAGTCGATGCCGACGCCGATGACGTCGGCGGGATCGACTCCGCTCTGGGCGAGGACGGCCGGCACCGTTGTCTTGAGTACTTCGATATAGTCATCCGGATTCTGGAGGGCCCAATCGGGCTCCAGCTTGACGCCGCTGCCGGGCAGCTGCCGGTCGATGACGCCGTCTGGATAGGGATGGACTGCGGTCGCGATTTCGCGGCCGTCGTCGATATCGACCAGCAGGGCGCGGCCCGATTCCGTGCCAAAGTCGATGCCGATTGCGTATTTGGCGGTCATAGATCAATTCGCTCCATATTGTTTACGATTTCAATCTCAAGGCGCCTCTCCGTTCGGCCCGAAGTGCTTGAGCATTACGATGGGATCCCCGGCGCTGGGATTGTGGATCGTTACGCCTTCGGCTGCGGTTGCCGCGGCCACGAAATATTCATCGTAGGTCAACTGACCGAAGCGGATCAGGGCCGGCGTCTCGATAGGCTGGCCGTTGATCGTGCCGTGCCCCTGCAGGGTGATAAAGCCGTAGGGGCCGGTATCGGTTATGGTCACTGTCCGGCCGGGCAGCACCGTCAGCTCCTTGGCCGCGAAGTAGGGATTGCCGTACGTGATCCACTTCTCGATGTAGCCGGCCGCTTCCATCTCTTCGATAGGCTTGACCGGTACGGGCGGACGGAAGTAGGCTTCCTTTAGATTGGGCAGGACATTGGCATCCCAATCCACCATGGAGACCAGGAAATCCAGGTCTTGATGCTTGTCGGCCGGCACGTTCTTGACCAGTAGATCCCATTCGATTGGGACCTCGGCGACCAGTGACTGGAACATGGCGAAGACATCGCTGGCCCACTGTGGCTCGTAGGTGCAGAGGCTGCCCGGCGCATGGAGTACGCCCGCGGGCACATACCAGCCCGTGCCCGGCTCCAGCCGGTAGGCCTTGGAAAGATTCGTGATCTTATTGTCGCCCTCGTTCCAGATTTCCAGGCAATGGCGTACCTGATCCTGGGTCGTGCCCGGCTCCAGGCCGAAAAAGGTATGGGGGAAGGTGCCGCCGTGATTGTTGAGCTGGGGCGGGAAGAAGTAGGCTTCCGGCTTGGGCTCCATGCCGACCAGCTTGGCGTGTTCTTCCCGTTGGTGCAGATGGTGGGGCAGGGGATCGCGGTTGTCGAAAAACTTGGAGTAGATGGGCCACTTGCCGAACTTGTCCCACATCTCGTCGCCCAGCAGTTCCGCACCCAGTTCGTCCACGACGTCGGTCAGAAGCATTTTGTGGGTCTTGCCGCCGGCTTCGTGGACGACATAGCTGAGGCCCTCGTCGGGCGTTGTCAGCGGGCCGTTGTCGGCCTTGGTCGTGGACGAGAACCAGCGTTCGTCGATGCCGCCCCGGTTGGCGCCGAACGCATAATAGTCCCGCGGATCCAGCTTGATGCGCCGTCCGGGAATGCAGAAGGAACGGGGCACCCAGGTCGGGGCCAGCCGCAAAATGCCCTCCCCGGCCGAGAATGCATCACGAATGGCCGTACTTGTATTCGCTTGTGCCATGATCTTTCTCCTCAAAAAGCCAAACCGCCGGCCACGAGTGCGCCGGCAGTCTGGCCTGTGAAGTTTGGGAGATTGAGAGACTAACTCATCAAGCTTCCAATTGACTCAACCCCGAGCGCACTCCTACTGAATCTCTCCGATGCGCTCGGCTTCCATCAGGTTGTCGGCCGAGATCAGTTCGGGCGACAGGAGGTTGACCTCGTTCTCCGGCGCAGTGCCGTTCACGATAAAGTCGACCATGCTCTGGAGGGCCGTCCGGGCCTGACCACCGGGGAACTGCTCCACGGAACCGTAGAGCGTGCCGTCCTGGATGGCCTGGAGGGCTTCGGGCAGGGCGTCAAAGCCGATGATGGGGATGTCGAGTCCCCGGGCCTGGACTGCTTCCACTGCGCCCAGGGCCATGTCGTCATTGGCGGCGACGATGGCGGCGGCATCGGGATTGCTGCTGAGGCAGTTCTCGGTGACGGTCAGGCCGCGGTCGCGGTTGAATTCACCGGTCTGCTGGCAGACGACCTCGATGCTCTCGACCGGGTCGATGATGTTGTGGAGGCCGGCCGAGCGGTCGATGGCGGGCGAGGCGCCCGGCGTGCCCTGCAGCTCAATGATCGGCGCGCCGTCGGGGAAGAGCGCAAGAATGGCGTTGCCCTGCTCTTCACCACCGATGACGTTGTCCGCGCCCACGTGGCCCAGGAGGCCGTTGACGCCCTGGACGCTGCGGTCGATGGTCATGACCGGAATGCCGGCGTCAATCACCTGCTGGATGACCGGCGCGAGTGCGTCGGCCGTGCGCGGGCTCACGATTAGGCCGTCGTAGCCCACGGCGATGACCGCTTCGAGATCGGCTACCTGCTTGGTCGTGTTGTCCTGGCCGTCCAGGGTCACGATTTCTACATTGCCCATGGACGCGGCTTCATCCCGGATCTGCTGCTCCATGTGGACGAAGAAGGGGAAATTCAGACCGGGAAT
>CAYZLP010000560.1:0-4105 GCA_964478635.1 uncultured Caldilineaceae bacterium | reverse complement strand
GGCGCCGTGGGTGTAATAATGAACGTCGCTGCCGCAGATGCCGACTGTGTGCAGGCGAATACGCACATCATTGGGGCCCAGCGTCTCGTCAATGTGGATGTCGCGCAGGGAGAGTTCGTCCTTGCGCTCCAGCACCAATGCTTCCATGAGGTTATCCTTCTCTGGTTGGACTATTGCTCTAGACTGATGATGCCCTTGCGAATGGCGTATTTGGTGAGTTCGGCCATGCTGTGCAGGTCGAGCTTCTGCATGATGTTGGCCCGATGGACTGCGGCTGTCTTGACGCTGATCACCAGTTGTTCGCTGATCTCCCGATTGGTATAGCCTTCGGCAATCAGTTGCAGTACCTCGCGTTCTCTGGGTGTCAACTGGGCATAGCTGTCCACCGGCGTGTCTTCGCGGACACGCCGGACGTATTCGTCGATGACCGTCTTCGAAATGGTGGGGCTGAGGAAAGATTCACCCCGCTGAATGGCGCGCAGGGCTGCAACCAGCTCGTTGGGCGCCGATTCTTTTACCAGATAGCCGGCGGCGCCCGCTTCCAGAAACTGGAAAACATACTCTTCGTTGGTATGCATAGTTAGAATCAAAATGTGAGTCTCCGGGATGCGCTGACGAATCTGGCGCGTGGCCTCCAGACCATTTAGAACGGGCATCGTATGGTCCATCACGATGATGTCCGGCTGAAGTGCCTCGGCCCTTTCGATGGCCTCGCGTCCGTTTTCCGCCTCGCCGATGACCTCGATGTCGATTTCCTCATCCAGCAGCGAGCGCAGACCTTTCCGTACGATGGTGTGATCGTCGGCCAAGAGAACCCTGATTGGCATTATGGCGTCTCCTCCCGCGGGATGGTCAGATAGAGTTGCGTGCCTCCACCCGGTTCCGACACTATGGTCAGCGTACCGGCCAAGAGCGTGACCCGTTCACGCATGCCGAGCAGGCCTGCGCCCCCCGGGTAGCTTTCATGCTCCATGACCGACGCTACGTCGAACCCGACTCCGTTGTCTTCGACGTAGGCGGTCACTTCCGTCGGCGTCTGATCCACCCGCAGGTGAACCAGGGTGGCATGGGCGTGACGGGCGATGTTGGTGAGGGCCTCCTGCAGGATACGATAAAGCGCGGTCTCGATTTCGGGATCGAGTCGCCTGTCAAACTCGGTGAGTTCGCACTGCACCGTGAAGTTGGAGCGCTCGGCATAGCGTTTCACATACCAGCGCACGGTTGGAATCAGACCCAGATCGTCCAGCATGGGGGGCCGCAAGTTGAGCGAAAGTTCCCGGATCTGCTCCAGCGTCTGGTCGACCAGTTGGCTGGTCTCCGTCAGGCGCTGGTGGGCGGACGGACTAACCGTTGCCGCCAATTCTTTTTGCAGTGCAGCCAGATTCATGCCGACGGCCGTCAACATCTGGCCCAATTCATCATGCAGCTCGCGCGCCAGCTGCTTGCGCTCGGTCTCCTGGACCTCGGTGAGCTTACGGGTGAGGGCGCGCAGTTGCTTGCGCTGTTGGCCCACCGCCTCCAGCAGGCGCACGCGCTCCACCTGGTTGCGCGCTTCGAGCTGGCGGGTCTGTTCCTGGAGGCTGAGCGTCAGCTCGCGCAGACGCAGGTGGGTCGTAATGCGGGCCAGCACTTCCTCCTGCCCCAGCGGTTTCGTCACGTAGTCGACCGCGCCGACTTCGAAGCCCTGGACCTTGTCTTCCGGATTGGTCAGGGCCGTCATGAAGATCACGGGGATGTCACGCGTGGCCGCGTCGGCCTTGAGCCGGCGACAGGTCTCAAACCCATTGATGCCGGGCATCAGCACATCCAACAGAATCAGATCCGGGGGATCGTAGCGGGCGCGCTGGAGCGCGCTTTCGCCATTGCGCGCAATGCGGATGCCAAAGCCGTACTCTTCCAGATAATCGACGACGATGCTCAGGTTAACGGGCATGTCGTCGACGATGAGGATATTGTAGTCCGAATAACGAAGCGGATGGGTGCTCATGGCACGATCTTGGACGGTGATTCTCCATAAAGCTTCAATATGCGAGGGAGCGCCCTATTGCGCTAATTCGTCACGCCCGGACGCAATTGCACCTTAAGCGTTTCGCCCCGGCCAAACCGGGCAAAAACGTCGGCAAAATCATCAAGCGGCGCGACGTGGCTCA
This sequence comes from uncultured Caldilineaceae bacterium, assembly GCA_964478635.1. Taxonomy (GTDB): domain Bacteria; phylum Chloroflexota; class Anaerolineae; order Caldilineales; family Caldilineaceae; genus JAGRCP01. The sequence goes on along the minus strand of CAYZLP010000560.1, from coordinate 1,955 downwards.
CCAGGGGCACAATGTCGACGACGCCGTCGGCCAGCCAGGCGATGGCCGGCTGAAAGGAATAGCAAACCGCAAAGCTGCCGAGAATGGTCCAGTCATTTTTGAAGACTGCGTAGGGATTGATGCGCACGGTGGCATCCATGGGCGTCACGCCGAATTGCAGGTAGCGCCCGCGGGGCTTGAGATAGGCAAAGGCCTGTTCGATAACGGCCGGCACGCCCGTGGCATCGATGACGACGTCGAAGCCGTAGGGCGCCAATTCGCGCAATTCGCCCGCCTGATCCGGTCCGACCGCCACGGTGCGGCTTGCGCCCAGTTCTGCAGCCAGGGCCAGGCGCTCCGCCTGCTTCTCCACCATGACGACCTGCGACGCTCCGCCATGGCGCAAGGTCTGCAGCAGGAGCAGACCCATGGGTCCGGCGCCGAGAATGAGCACTTTGTCCGCAGGCGCAACGGGCAGCCGGCGCAGGGCGTAGGCCACGCAAGCCAGCGGCTCGATGAAGGCGGCCTGCGCGTCGCTCAAGCTTTCAGGGACGGCGTAGCAAACCCGCGCAGGTACGACCGCATATTCGGCAAAAGCACCGTTGCGGGTGACGCCAACGCCTTGCCAGTTCAGACAGTGATTGGCCTGATCGTTGCGGCAGAAATCGCAGTGGGTACAGAAGACATTGGGATCGGGCGCCACCCGGTCGCCCACCGCGAGATAGTCGACGTTGCGTCCGACCTCGACAACTGAGCCGGCGAATTCATGACCGGGGATGAGGGGGAAATCGCCCATGTATTCACCCCGGTAAATGTGCAAATCGGTACCGCAGATACCGGACTGGGCAACCTGCACGATGACCTCGTCGGGGCCGCATACCGGATCCGGTACTTGCTCGACGGAAAGTGAGTTGGGGCCGTGAAAGACAACTGCACGCATAGGATGCCTCCCGAGAGGTAGACGAGTCTTGAGCCTATCCGAAAATCGGGTGTGAGTTCCGACGCCCCTCCAGCCTAAGTATTCGCCGCAGAGAATTTTCGGACAGATTGTAAGGAGTGAATGCCCTTATTTTACCGCACCCATGGTCAAACCGGTGACAAGCTGTCGCTGCGCCACCCAACCGGCAATCAGCACGGGCAGCACGGTCACTGTCGCTGCGGCCGACATCTTGGCAATAAAGAGATCGCCCTGGGCGGCCTTGAAGGTCGAAATATAGACGGACAGGGGCGACGCGCTGCGCGTGGTCAGGTTGACGGCCAGGAAGAACTCATTCCAGGTGAAGATTAGGCTAAGCAGAGCGGTGGCCGCCAGACCCGGGATGAGCAAGGGCAGCAGCACTCTGGTAATCTCCTGAAAGAGGCTGGCGCCGTCCAGACGCGCCGCCTCGACGATGGCAAAGGGCAGTTCCAGCATGAAGGAGCGGACCATCCACACCACCAGGGGCAGATTCATGCCGGTATAGATGATGATCATGCCCAGATGGGTATCGAGCCAGTTGAGACGTTGGAAGATGACGTAGAGCGGCACGATGACGCCGGCGGGCGGCAACATCCGGGTCGACATCATCCAGAGCATGGCGCCGTCGGTCCGCTTGGTGGGATAGAAGGCCATGCTGTAGGCAATGGGCACGCCAATCAGCAGCGCCAGAAGGGTGGACAGCCCAGTGATGATGACCGTATTCCAGAGAAACTCCAGATAGGGTGAATCAAAGAACGCGACCTGATAGTTCTCCATCGTCGGTTGGAAAATGAACCGGGGTGGCATTGCCAGGGCAATCTGCTCCGGCTTGAAGGAGGTCATGACCATCCACAGGATGGGAAAGAACATGAGAAAAGCCAGTATGTAGGTCAGAATGGTAAAGAAATGTCCGGTCAATTTGCGACGCGTCATGCCACTTCTCCTCTCTGCTGCCGGCGCAGTACCTGCAGGAACATGAAGACGACGATGTTGGCCAGGACCACGGCGAAGACGCCCA
>CAYZLP010000559.1:0-4113 GCA_964478635.1 uncultured Caldilineaceae bacterium | reverse complement strand
CCCGGTTCCGGCTGGGCGCTGATGTTCAACCACCAGAACTTCCCCACCAGCGAATTGCCGGTGCGCCGCGCCATGCAGCTGGCCATGGATCGCCAGGGCATGATCGATACCGTCTACAATGGCTTCGGCACGCCCGCCTGCGGCCCGCTGACGAGCGTGGTCTTCTGTTACGATCCCAGCATTTGCGAAATGTATCCGACCGACCTCGATCTGGCCAACCAGACGCTGGAAGAAGCCGGCTGGGTGGATACTGACGGCGACGGCATCCGTGAGAAGGATGGCGAACCCCTGGTAGTCGGCCACTACTACCGGGCCGATGCCGGCAACAGCAACGCTGAAGCGGCATTCCTCAAGGACAACATGGCCAAGATCGGCATTGACGTGGAACTCAACGGTCTCAGCCGCAGCGGCTACTTCGACGCCGTGCGTTCCGGTCAGCACAACACCCAGGGCTGGTGGGATACAGGGACGGACCCCGACATGGTGCGCACCTTCTTCCACAGCAGCAATGCCGGCGGCGGCACCAATCGCAATAACTACATCAACGAAGAGATGGACCTCATGATTGATGCTGCGGCTGCCGAGGCGGATCCTGTGGCCCGCTGTGAGTTGTACTCCGACATTCAGAAGAAGGTAAAGGATGAGGCGATCATGGAGTGGTGGGCCGATCCGGTCATCCTCTATGCCCATACCACCGATCTGGAGAATGTCATCTACTACCTGGGCGGCAATACGCCCTACTTCTACGCGGCAACGATCGCCCAATAGGCTTCGCCCCAGTGCATTGTTAGGTTGATTTGTGTCATTCTGAGCGGGTCGACGGCGAGACCACGGATACGGCGACTGTCTAGTGAAGAATCTATGCTCCGGCAACGTCGAGATTCTTCACTAGACAGTCGTTAAATCCGAAGACTCCGGGCCGACCCGTTCAGAATGACAATTGAAAAATTCGGGCTAACAGAGCACACGGTCCTTTCCCTGAAGTAGGGCATAATGACTGTGTGGAGCAAATCGGTTCCGGCGGAGACGGTTCCCTCTCCGCTGGAACCGGCGTCCGTCGTAATGTAACCAAGGATCATGTACCATGTCCATGTCCCGTTACGCCTTGAGTCGTCTGATTGCCACCATTCCCACGCTGATCGCGCTGACCATTCTGGTCTTCCTCATGCTGCAGCTCATTCCGGGCGATCCGGCCGAAATCTTTCTGGGCGAAAATCGCAGCACGCCGGAACTGCTGGAACAGGTGCGCAGCGATATGGGGCTGGATCGGCCGCTCTACATCCAATATCTTTCCTATATGGGGGGCGTCGTCCGCGGCGACCTGGGCGACTCTCTCTTTAACAAGCAGCCCGTACTGGAGCAGATTCTGGATGCGCTGCCCTACACGCTGACGCTGGCCCTCAGCGCGCTGGCGATCAGCACGGTGCTCGGGCTGGGATTGGGCATTATTTCCGCCCTTCGTCACAACACCTGGATCGACAGTCTCGCCATGGGGTTTGCGCTGCTGGGCGTCTCCATGCCGGTCTTCTGGCTGGGCCTGCTGCTGATCCTGGTCTTTTCCGTCAATCTCAAGTGGTTTCCGCCCATGGGGCAGGGCAGCCTGGATCGCCTGGTGCTGCCGGCGCTGACCCTGGGCCTGCTCAGTTCGGCGACGCTGGCCCGGCTGGTGCGGAGCAGTATGCTGGACGTCCTGGCCGACGACTACATTCGCACAGCCAGGGCCAAAGGACTGCGCGAGCGGGCGGTCATCGTACGCCACGCGCTGCGCAACGCCTTGATTCCAGCGGTTACCGTCATGGGGCTCCAGTTCGGCGGGCTCATCAGCGGCGCCGTAATTACCGAGACGATCTTCGCCCGGGTAGGGCTGGGCAAAATGTATGTGGAGTCTATCCTGAACAAGGACATCACCATGATCCAGGGGCTTACCCTTGTGTTGGCGCTAATGATCATGTTAATCAATATCATCGTCGACCTTTCCTACGCCATGCTCGATCCGAGGATTCGCTATGAGTGAGCAGCCCGAGTCTCTCTCCCAGCCTGGTGCGGATGCGCTGGAGCTCCACCGCGGTCGTCCCCATCGTTCTCTGTGGGGTGACGCCCTGCGTCGCCTGCGCAGCAACCCCGGCTCCATGATCGGCTTGGCGCTTCTGGTCATCATCGCCACGTTGGCCATTCTGGCGCCCTGGGTCACGCGTTACGATCCCATCGAAATCGTGGCCAGCGAGCGTCTGAAGCCGCCCAGCGCCCAGTATTGGTTTGGCACGGATTCCTTCGGGCGCGACATCTACACGCGCATCATTTACGGCGGTCGCATATCTTTGCGGGTCGGCATCATTTCGGTGGGCATTGCCGCCTTGCTTGGCGTCACCGGCGGCATGCTGGCCGGCTACTTCGGCGGCTGGACCGACTCGATCATCATGCGGATTGCCGACATAACCCTGGCTTTTCCGGGCATCCTGCTGGCCCTGGTCGTCATCGCGATTCTGGGGCCCAGCCTCTACAACGCGATGATTGCCGTGGGGATTGCGGCCGCCCCGACCTACGCGCGCGTAACGCGCGGCATGGTGCTCCAGACCAAGGCGACCGCCTACATCGAGGCGGCCGTGGCCGTGGGCGCGCGACCGTCACACGTCCTCGTGCGCCATATTCTGCCCAACATTCTGGGGTCCATCATTGTGGTGGCGACGCTGGGGGTTGCCGGGGCCATTATCGCCGGCGCCGCCCTCAGTTTTCTCGGTCTGGGCGCCAAACCGCCGACGCCCGAATGGGGCTTGATCCTCAGCGAGGGGCGGGGCTATCTGCGCCACGCATCGTGGATCACGACCTTCCCGGGCTTGGCCATTATGCTGACCGTGCTTTCCATCAATCTGTTGGGCGACGGCCTGCGCGATGCCCTGGAGCCGCGCATGACCCGGTAAGTCCGCCCGGTTTGCTGCATACCTGCCAGACCACATCCAATACAAGGAGCACAATGATGACCGATCGACTGCGTGTAGGCGTAATCGGAGCGGGGCGATGGTCCGCTTCGGCCCATTTGCCGGGTTTCAGCCGGTCACCCCTCTGTGACATCGTGATGCTCTGCGATCTCGACAGGGAACTGGGCGAGGCGCGAGCTCGGCAGTTCGACATCCCCGAGTTCGTCACCGACTATGAGAAGATGTTGGCCCGGGAAGACATCGACGTTATCGATGTGGTGACCCGGGCGGATCACCAGGAGATGGTCTTTGCGGTGCTCGATGCGGGCAAACATTGCCTGGTGGAGAAGCCGGTCTGCCATGATTATCGGGACGTCTGGCGCGCGCACAACCTGGCTGCCTCCAAAGGCTTGAAGACCAAGGTCGGCCTGACATTCCGTTATGCACCGGCCGTCCAATATATGTTCGAATTGGTGCGCGAGGGCTACATCGGTCAACCCTTTGTGTTCAACGGCTACGAACAGAACAGCCAGTGGCTCGATCCGGACAACCCCATGGACAAGCGCATCCACAAGACCAAGCCCGTCGGCGAAGCGCCCTGGGGCACCGATCTGACGCGCGAGGGCATTCACGTCTCGTCTTTGGAAGGGTACGGCGCCCCCACGATCGACATCGGGCTGGAGTTGGTAGACAGCGACTTGACCCAGGTCGTCGGTATTCTGGCCAACATGGTTCCCTACCGGCGGCGCACCAACCTGGACACCGAGCGGGAGCGCATCAATATCGACGACGCCGATATGTTCATTGGCGAGTGCGCAAACGGCGCGCTGTACTCCATGCAGAGCAGCTACGTCACCGTGGGCAATTATCCGGGCATTGAGGCGCGTATCTACGGCTCCGAAGGCGCGCTCATCGTGCGGCTGGTAGAGGAATTCGGCGTGATCCAGACCTTGCATGGCGCAAAGCCCGATGCGGTCGAGTTTGTGCCGCTGGAAATCCCCGCGCGCTTCTTTGCGCCCGGCTACCGGCCGGACGATCTCTGGAGTACCGCGTTCTACGGCAATCTGGTCCACAACTTCATGGAGGAGATCGTGGACGGCGGCGAGACCAATCAGGGCAACTTCGCCCAGAGCGCCCGGGTCCAGGAGATCATCAATGCAGTGGCCCAATCTCACCGGGAGCGGCGCTGGATCAACCT
>CAYZLP010000558.1:0-4114 GCA_964478635.1 uncultured Caldilineaceae bacterium | reverse complement strand
ATGGCCGGCCGCCCCGCCAATCACGCCGCCGGCCAGGGCCCACGCCAGCACGCCGGCCGGCCCACCGATGAGGCCCAGCAAGCCGCCGGTTACAGCGCCAATACTGGTGCCGACGCCGCCTCGCCCCGGCTCATGAAAGTGAACCTTGCCATCGGTATCGTGCTCAACGTCCACCTGGGCTTCGATCTTGTAGCCATCGAGCGCGCCGCTGGACTTGAGTTCGTTGAGCGCGTTCCTGGCTCCGTCCTGACTATCAAAGACGAAGGCGAGGATGTTGTATACTGCCGAACTACCTTGATCATTGCTCATCATTCTGCTCCTGTTGAACGAAGTAAAGAAGACAACTATCAGTTATCCGATCAAGATCAGCGTAGGACGCCTAAAATGATCGGGGCCAACACCTGGAATCCGTCCGATTCTCATTCACGAATGCACCAAACGGAGTGAACGCTGTGCGCACAAGCGAATTGTCGGACCGGTCCTTGGCTAGATTCGTTACATTGTCCTTTCGCGACTAAGCGCTGCGAGCACAATCGGCTGCAACTTGCCTCACCAAAGTCAAAGTGTACCTTCGATCATATAACGCATTCAGCACACCGTTGAGCGCCGCCTGATCCGGCAACCAACCGGTCAGCACTGTCACAACTGTGTCCGAACGCACAGATGACTTGCGGCAGACGCACGTCATCCCACCCAGACATTCGACCAGAGTCGGGTTCACATCGCCCACTACATGAATCTCGTAGACGCCAGCGCAGTCAAACGGGTAGGTTGTAACTTGATCCGAGTTCATCTTCTGCTTCACACCCAGGCTTGATGGATCGGCAACATAGCCCAATCGTCATTGCTTCACGACTGAACGAATCGTACTGCAGGTGGAGTCGGGTTTCACCCCCAATAGTTGGGGGAAGATTGGGGGGGAATTGGGTGAAAGTTTGGAAGATGTTCCTGGGAAGGGGTGTGGGTGATCAGGGTGCTGGCGTCGAAATGATCAGACGAGATTCAACTCACTGCTGCGGCGCACGGCTTCCTTGCGGCTGCGCACGTCAAGCTTGCGATAGATGCACTTGATCTGCCAGCGGACGGTCGCTACCGACACGACGTGGCGAGCAGCAATCTCCGCAGGTGTGAGGTGGGCCGCAAGCTGCTGCAGGACTTGCAACTCGCGGGGGGTCAGCGGTTCGGATAAAAGGGTCGCTCCAGAGGATGTTTGACTCGTTCGCCCGGAAAGGAGAGGCGCAGCATAAGCCGACTTGGAGGTTGGAAACGCAGCCAGAATCTGTTCCACAAAGGCGGCAGTTGCTCCAGAAAGCCTATCAGTCTGGTTGTGCAGTCGCTGCAGCAGTTCAACCATTGGAGGCCCCAAGTCGACAAACGGACGCACCATTTCAGCGTCTTGGGCAAGGAGCAGCGCTGTCGTTAAGTGGGTATCGGCAGAGGACGTGTCGCCTTGGGCCTCACAGACGAGGGCGAGTAGGGCAAGTCCGTCGACACGCGCCAGGTTGCGATTAATGCTACGCATCCGCGCTTCAAACTCGTCGAGGGCTGCGCGGGCGTCGTCAAGCGCTTCCGAGGTCCCTTCCGCCAGCAGCAGCTTGATAGGCGTCAACTGGGGAATGTAGAAGAACCAGATTGGCGGTCTGCGATCAAAATCGATGCCGATCCGTTGGCGCTTTGCTGCGCGCAAGTTTCCACGACGCAAGGACAACTCCACGGTGAAGGCCTCGACCAGTGCCAACGCAAAGGCGTTGTCGGCATCCCGCAAGTACATGTCGAGCCGCTCGATGACGGCGTCTGCTCGCCTGGAATCGCCCTGCATTTCGTAGATCAGGGACAGTGCGAAGGCGCCCATACTCACGTGCGACTGCGCCGACGCTACGTTGTTTTCGACCAGGGCGGACAGGCATGGTTCGGCGGCATCAAACTCGTGGCGCAAGAAATGAACTACACCCAAAAGATGCCTAGCCGCGCATAGAAGATCCGGCAGGCGGCGCCTTTCAGCGCTCCGTCGGACTCGTTCCGCCCAGGCCTGAGTCGTCGTCAGATCACCCTCCAGGAACGATATGTAGCAAAGATAGAGCATCAACTGGGCCTGTATTCTGGATGTCCACTGGGGATCGTCCATGGTTTCTTCGAGCAGCCGGCAGCCTTCCGCAAAGCGACCGCGCATCTGCAGGCCTGCGGCGGCCGTCCCATAGGCGAGGGAACGCAGAAAAAGGGCGTCCGCGGGCAATGACTGCAGCGCATCCTGCGCATAAGCGTCGAGCGTTGCAGAGTCACCGCTGGCAACCGCCAGGACGGCCTTGACGGTCGACAACTCGCCCATCAATCCGTCGTAGTCAGCTGGCTTCGGTCCTTGTCCGGCTAACAACTGTTCGGCATGACGATGCGCGCTAACCGTCTTCGGGTACTGACCTGTTTGCATAGCGATGGAAACGACCGTGCTCGTGAGCATCGCGCTGGAGGCCACCACATCATCCGGAAAGTAGCGCAGCCAACGTTCGAGTCTGGACCATTGTTCGGAATTCATGAGGGCGTAGCGGTGGTGCCGGACGACCTGCTCGGCTGCGGCATGATCTCCGCCCAAAATCAGGTGCCGAATCGCTTCGTCGGGAAGATCCTGACCGGCAAACCACGCGCCGGCACGGCGGTGCAACGCCGCGATCTGACGATCATCGTACTGCTCCCGACTCCAATCCTGCAGCAGTTCGCGAAACAGATGATGGAGACGAAACCAATGATTGTTGCGGTCCAGCGCGATGACAAAAAGATTGTTATCCTGCAGCCGCTGCACAAACGCTTCCCCTGTCAGGTCATCGTGAGCGGCGGCAGAGTTTACTTGGTGGACTGCTTCACAGAGTGCCGGACAGAACCGTTCCAGCCAGGCTATGGTCAACAGCCAGTCTCGGAAAGCCGGAGCCAGGCGATTGATGACTTCCTCCAGCAGATGTTTCTGTAAGTAATGGCTGTCAATGAGCCGAACTCCAGGCTGCATGTTGTCGTGGCTGCTGCGCTCGCGCAGCGCAATGGCCGCAAGGCACAGCGCAGTCACCCAACCTTCGGTATGCTTCGTCCACGCCGCGGCCGTCATGTCATCGATCTCACGATGCAGCATCTTGGTCAGGAGGTTGGCAGTGTCCGCGGTGGAGAAGCGCAGATCCCGGGTACGGATCTCAGTAATTTGACGGTAGGCGCGCAGGGATGGCAATGGGAGCAGCGGATCACGTCGGCTGATCAGCACCAGGTGGAGCTTGGGCGAAGGATGGCGCAGCAATCCGGCCAGGACGTCGTAGACAGCCTGTGATCGAATCGCGTGCAGGTCGTCCAGCACAAGAAGTATCCGGCGAGGGAGCCGCTCCAGATCGTTGAGCAACGTGCGGACAACGGCTGCGGATGGGGGCAGGACAGGCACTTCCAGCAGTGTCTGTGCATGTAGCAATACATCGGGAAAAACCGAATGTATTGCCGCAACTACGTAGGCAAGGAAGATGGGAAGGTCATTGTCCTCTTCATCCAACGATACCCAACAGCTAGGCGCGTCGCTTGCGTCGATCCACATGCTGGCCAGCGTGCTCTTGCCATATCCGGTCGGCGCGGAGATTAGCGTGAGCGCTCGATGTCGACCTGTTTCCAGACGCGCAATGAGGTCGACACGTGGTTCCAGATCTGTCGAGACCGGTGGGGGATAGAGTTTGGTCGTCAAAAGCTCTGACAACATATTCAAGAAGGGGTTGTCCCGATCAGTTCGGTCTGGCATCAGTGCTTAGCGCGGTAGTACTCTACAACGATTCGAACTGCAGAGGAAATCTAGCAATTCGCAGGCGACACCATATTACGATATCGAGGCCGATTATGGCAAACATGCGTCGGCTGCGGCCGTGGCCAGCACGCCGACCAGGCCCAGCCGCTGCCAAAGCAGGCAGTTGCCGCTTGGGCATTTCTGCCGGGATTTACTCGGACATCGCCTCCGTATCCCAAGGAACTACGCCAACTGGGTCGATGCGGGCAGCTTTGTCGGTTCTGCCCCATAGGTCTTTTGGGCATCGGCATCGTCAGCAAGCCGCTCCTTATGCATGTAGTGGAAGTAGACCATGACATAGGTCACGACGGGGGT
>CAYZLP010000557.1:0-4117 GCA_964478635.1 uncultured Caldilineaceae bacterium | reverse complement strand
AGCAGCACGGCCGTGGCCGCGGTGACTACGCCGTTCCAGAGGAGGGTCGTCTGCAGGATGCCCAGACCGATGCCCACCTGACTCAGCAGCCGGGCGCCCTGATACCAGGGTACGGCCAGAAACGCCGGCGCCGGCCCCTTCTTGCTGTAGACCTCGCCGTCCGCGCCGAATGCGCCCAGGACCTCGCCCGGGCTGTTCACCCACTGGGTCCAGGCAATGGCATTGGTGTCCAGCTCGCCCCGGGTCGCCACGGATTCGGTCACGGCAAAGAGGCTGACTTCGTCCACGATATGAAAGCGCCCCGAACTGCTCATCGTATAGATTGAGAGCAGCAGAGCAAAGAGAATTAGCAGGCCAAAGGTGCGGTATTGAGTCGTCATATTGGCGGTTTGTATATTGGCGGTCTGTGCGATTTGGACGATGGAGACCGAGCTTTGGAGATTCCGAGATTTGGAGATTGAAGCATACGTCGAATCCGCCAGTCTCGCATTCTCAATCACATCATCGCCCGTCCTCAGTCTCCATCATATTCATGAATTTCTACGTCTCCAATCACCGCCTCCACCCCGACCGGATTGCCGGCTTCGTCGACCAGGCCCAGGGGTTCCAGCGTATCGGCGTCGTAGACCAGGAGGCGAATTTCGTACAGGCCCGGGGCCAAATCGGGCGGCGTCGCCACGCGGTAGACATTGAGCGGCCGGTCATCGCCGCTCCATTCATCGGGCAGCAGGTGGCGGTCGTTGAGAATCCTCTCATCAGCCTGGGCCTTGCGGCTGCCGTCGGCGTCATAGAGCGCGACCCGGGCCTTGAGGGGTCGGCCGAGATCATCGCTGCCGGCCCGCTGCCAGCGGATCGCGGCAAAGGCCGTATCGCCCGCGGCAATGGGGCCATCCGGCAGGGCGATTTCGACCGTCTCCACTGCGGGTGGCCAGGCATGGCGCACCTCGATAAAGGTTTGTTCCAGGGCAAAGCGATTGGGCGGCGTCAATTCCCACCAGTCGATGCTATACCCCTGATAGTTCTTTTCCCCACCGCGCACACCGGCTTGGTCCAGCAAGAAGGGGACCGCGCGCCGGGGGTCGGTGTCGCTTTCAAACCACTGGACCCAGTAGACCGTTTCGGCCTCGCTCGCCCATTCGTTCAGGCGCTCGTCCAGCGTATTGATATCGACGAAAAGATAGCGGGCCGGGGCCGCCTCCCTGCCGACCGGATCCGCCGCTTCGTCAATGACATAGCGTTCGTAGTAGAATCCAAAGGGATATTTCTGATCGACAAAGATCACGTCATTGGGCCCTGCAACCTCACGCAGCCAGTCGGTGACGCCGCTGATGTTTTCCCGGGCAAAGCGGGGATCGGTCAGATCGGCCCGGATACCGGGAATAAGCCCCAGGAGCACCAATGCCAGCCCAACGGCGGGCAAGGGGCGCCACACTGCACCCAGTGCGGCCAGCGACGTGCCCACGAGTGCATAGAGAGCCGGCGTCACGAAACTGCTGTAGCGCACGTTGAAGGCGCCGCGATCCAGCACAGCGATGTAGTATAGGGCCAGCCCGCCAAGCAACCAAACCATGAGCAGAGTGAGGTTCTTGAGCCGACGACGGTGGAAAAGACTGTAGCGCAAGAGAAAGCCAAGATAAATGCTGAGAAGCAGACCGAGCAGAAGAAGGGCCAGCGTGAGCCAGAGCCATGCCGTCCCGGCGCCGGCCAGAACGCTACCGTCAAAGGCGTAGCCGCCCAGGTAGGCGCGTGCGTTTTCGCCCAGATATTCGGCAACGGAGGGGATGCGCAAGTTTGGGTTGGCGTAGCCCGGGATCTGGCGCAGCGCGATAGGCGCCACGGGCAGGACGAGCAGCGTCATGGCCAGCCCGCTGACGAACACGACCGCCGTCTGGCGCCACCGGTCCGGCTGGAACAGCGCCCAACCGCTCCACCACAGATACCAGGCCACGAGAATGAAGACAGCGTTGTAGTGGTTGAGCAGGGCCAGGGCGCTGAGAACGACAAAAACGATTAGGCTCTGGTAGGGCAGCGAGCGGGTGGAGGATTCTGAAATTGGGAGATCGGCAGATTGGGGGATCGGCGCGGTCAAGATATTGCCCTGCCCCTGACGCCGGGTCACGTTCATAAGCGCCAGCGCCGCGCCGGCTAGCAGGGCAAAGCCGACCGTGTACATGCGCGTTTCCTGACTTTCGGCCAGCCAAAAGGGAGCCAGTGCGCCCATGGCGATGGCGCAGAGTCCGGCCAGGGCGCCGCCGGCCCGTTCGGCCAGCGGATAGAGCAACGCCACCCCAATGACACCTGCTATCACACTGAGGAAGCGCGTCACAAAGGCCACGGAGATGGGATCCTGACCCGGGGCAAGTCCGATCAGCTGCGTCCAGACATGTAGCAGCCAGAAATAAACCGGCGGGTGAATATCCAGCTCGGGCGCGGTGGCAACCTGGAGCAAAGGGCGCAGGGCAACGTCAATGTTGCGGGCCTCATCCCACCAGATGTCCTGGCGTGTCAGTTCGTGAAGGCGCAGGGCAAAAGCCGCCAGCACCAAAGCAAGCAGGAGCCAGCGAACCCAGCCGCGCACGGGGCGTTCAGCAAACACAACCTTGCATTCTACTGTAGGGTTCAACGAACGGCAAAAGCCAATGCGGATTCATGTTATCGGCACGACCGGTTCCGGTAAATCGACCCTGGCCGCGCGTCTGGCCGGCCAGCTAAGCTGTCCCCATATCGAACTGGACGCACTCTTCTGGGGACCTGATTGGACGCCCGTGCCCCGCGATACCTTCATCGCCCGGGTTGACGAAGCCCTGGCCGCCGAAGCCTGGGTAATCGACGGCAACTACCATGGCGCCCTGGGCACGCGCATCTGGACGCAGGCCGAGACGGTTGTCTGGCTCGACTACGCACTGCCGGTCACCGTTTGGCGCTTGTTCCGGCGCACGATCCGGCGCTCCGCCCTGCAAGAAGAGCTCTGGGGCTCCGGCAATCGTGAGAGCTGGCGCAAATCCTTCCTGAGCCGGGACTCGATTCTGCTCTACGCGCTGCAAACCCACAAGCGCCGCCGCACGCAGTACGCGGCCCTGATCGCCGATCCCGCGTACGCCCATCTGACCGTCATCCGCCTCCCATCGCCTGCCGCCGCAGAGGCGTGGTTAGGGGAAGTGGGGTTGTAGGGGAGTGGGGTTCGAAGTGGTGCGTGATCCCGAATGACCGTCAATCACATTTCCCAGATCCCAACAACCCAATACCCCCTACCCCTCCTCTGCCTCCCACAAAATCAGCGTCGACCAGTTGTCCGACGCGCTGTCTTCCAGATAATCCTGGAGCAGGCCATAGACGCGAAAGCCCATCTTGACCTGGAAAGTGAGGGTGGAGTCGTAAAGCTCACCGGCGATGACTTTGTCCACATATTCCTGAACGGTCATTTGATCTTTGTAGTCGACGAAGCCCGGCAGCAGGCCGCCGGCCACGATGCCCTTTTTGCCGTGACGACGCACCACCTCCTTGCGCGCGGCGTAGATCTGCTTGCCGATGCCCAGCCCCCGATAGTCGGGGTGCACGCTGATGTCGGCGCCGTAATAGTACTCTCCGTCAGGATCGTGGTTCGTAAAATAGAAACCAGCGCAAATCTCGCTAAAGGTGTGATCCGGGTCATCGAAATCGAAATCGGTAAAGAAGCCCGAGCCCTGACCCACGACCCGTTCACCGTCCAGAGCCACAATCTGTCCTTCGGGAAAGAGGGCATACTGGCTGGCGAAGTGCGCTTCGTTCATCAACTCCTGCTCGCCGAGCGTTGGATAGCAGTCTCGCTGCAGTTGGGCCAACTGCCCGAAATGCTCGGGGCGAATGGTCGTGATCGTGATCTCGCTCATGATGGTTACTCCCCACAATGTCTTGCCTTTGAAAACTTGCCTTCCACAGAACATGGGCCGGTGGACCGGACCGATCGAGGCCTGTGGACCGACTGCCCAGGGCTAGTCTACCCGAAATGGGGTCTGACGGCTAGCCAATCGCCGGGATGGGTGCGCGCTTCATGGCTGGGTCAGCCATCCGGTTTCCGCCGGCCATCTACCCGTGCCATTAGACCCTTGCGCCAACCAGTGGTAGCATGGTGCAAACA
>CAYZLP010000556.1:0-4126 GCA_964478635.1 uncultured Caldilineaceae bacterium | reverse complement strand
TCCTGTTCCATGATCGGCTCGGGGCAGCTCATGCGCGTGGTGACGATAGGGCCGATGGTGATGATAAACGGGTTGTCCTCACTCAATGTGAAATCGGCGCTGTAGGTGTTGCAGCCGGCGGAGCCCGTAAGGCTGCCATCCTCGAAGGCAATGGTGATCGGGGGTTCCTCCTGCGCCGGCTGCCCTTCAGCCAACTCCGCCAGCGTCCAACTGGTTCCGTTCAGGTCATCGGCGGAGACTCGTATCGGCTCTGTCGGTTCACCCGCCTCGGCAAGCACGCCATCCTGCAGCGCGAAGGTGCGTTCGGTGCGGTAGCTGGCGCAGCAGTTGGCGTCGCCGGGACCGCGGGTGGTGACCTCAAGCCGAAGCGTTTCGTTCTCGATGGCAGCGGAGATGATCTGAATGTTGCTGTCAACCAGCACCGACCCCGCATCCACCGGTTGACCGCCCTCATTGCGCTGGGCGGCAGCGTAGAGATTGGTGGCCGTGCCCCCGCCCCGCTCCTCCAGGAAGACGATGGCGTCGTCTACGCCGTCCCCGTCCAGATCGCCGTAGCGGGCCGAGTTCTCCCTGTAGTCCACGGTGAAGATGCCATCTCCGTCCGCGTAGGAGCCATCCACCAGAGTGATGGGTTCTTCAAACATCTCTGTGAGGCTGTAGGTGGCGTTGCGCAGGGCTTCTTCAGTCAAGCCTGCTGTCTCATCCGTTGCGCCTGCACCGGAAGCCGCTGCGTCCGCCGCAGCTTCGAAGATCAGGGCCGACAGCTCACCTTCGGGTGACATTCCAACAAGGAGCAGCCTGTTGCCGTCAAAGGCAAAGGAGATCATTGTGCCAAGGTCCTGCAAGAAGGATTCGCTCAAGGAGTCTCCCGGGCAGAGGGCCAGGGAGCTGGCGTCCACAGAAATTGTCAGCTCATCGAATTCAGTTCGCGTGTAGGCGCCGGTGGCTTGGTTGCAGTCGGCGGTGATGGCAACCGACCCGTCGGCATCGAATGTGACCTCGTAGACGCCGTCATGCTCGACGGGCGTCTCTGCGGCCGTGGTGAAATCCGCAGTGGCCGTCCAGCCCCAGGTCACACCGGTGAATCGATCGGAGTTCTCGTCCAGGAAGGCCACGGCCGCGTCCAGCACCGGATCCTCGCCCTGGATCTTGGCCAGTTCGGTCTCCAGCGTGACCGGCACTCGGACGTCGGGCACAACGCCCTTGGCTTCCAGATTCGGGATGCGGGTATCGGCGAAGTAGGTGCCGCCCTGGGTGAACTGGAAGGAAATGCCGGCCGGCATAGTCACCCGCTCGATGCTGCCGCCGGCGCCGCTGGTGGGGTACTGGCCGATGATGGTGGCCCGATCCAGCTCCTGCAGGTGCTGGCTGAAGTATTCGCAGGCGCTGGCACAGCTCTGATCGACCAGCACGACAACTGGGCCGGTGTAGGCAAAATCAGGGTTCGGCGCGCTGAGCATGTAGTCGGGCTGGTATAGCTTGACACGATCACCCGCCGACTTGTCGAAATAGTAGGAATCGAAGAGATGGGCCGGCATGGGATTGTCCGGCGTGAAGAAGTAGGAGGCCATGGTCTCATAGAGGGCGACCCAACCGCCGCCGTTTCCCCGTAGATCGATAATGACGCCGCCGGATGTGCGCCCCTGTTCCACTGCCAGGGCTTCCTCGAGCACGGCTAACTTGGGGAGGACATAGTTGACGAAGTCGCCCCAACGCACCACGGCGTAGTCGTCTAGCTGCCTGAAACTGACAGGGTTTTGATTGACAAAGGGCGGGTTGCTCTGGCCGACGTCGTAGGTTCCCGCCACCATGGCGGCCGATAACACTTCGTCCGAATCCGGGAGGCGATATTCGATGGTCACCTCCTGACCATCTTCAAAGTTGAGCGCCTGCCTGGCTTGATTTGTCAAGCGCACCGTCTCGGTGCCAATGCCGATGGGTAGACGGACGGCCGCCACGCGGTCGGCAATGGGGTCGCCGTCGATGGAAAGAATCTCGGTGCCGGGCGTCCAACCGGCCTCAGCGGCGGGGGTCTCTTCACCCACGCTTAGCACCAAGACACGCTCGCCCGGCAGCGCTTCCGTCTCGCCCCAGGTTGCGAAGACCGTGGCGCCGACCGTGGCGTTGTTCTCTGCGCCGCTATATGCGGCCTGAACCAGCACTGGATTATCGGCTGTTGCACTGACGTGGGTGTCATTTAGGGAGACTGCCAATTCTCTGAGCATAATGTAGTAGGCGGCCATGTCCTGCTCGGCGTCGGCCTGCTCCACCCGTGGCAGGTAGTCGGCTCGAATCGCTTCCCAGTCCAGCCCCCGCAGATCGGTGTAGGCATAACGCTCGATCAGAATGTCAATCAGAGAGTTGAAGCTCTCTAGAATGCCCTGGTCTGAGAAATCCGGGGACTGCTGCTCAGCCCGCTCTAGGTTGGTCATGGTCAACTGGGGCGATCGATCGAGGGTGATGGCGCCGTCCGCTGGCAGAGTTGCCAGGGTGTAGCCTGGGGGCAACGTCACCGTCGGCTCGTCTCCGCTGAACCAGACGCCGTCTTCTCCCGGTGCGGCAGGGAAGTCCTGGCTGTCGTCGGAGGCATAAAGCAGAAAGATCCCTTCGGTGATCTGGCCCGTGACAAAGTCGGTTAGGAGGGATTCAAGGCCGCTTGCCTGCTCCAACTGCTGCAAATGGGAGCTGCCAAATAGGTTGGAGCCCACCTTCAGGGCATAGATCTGCACCCCTTGCTCTTCCAGGCCATCGTTGTCCACGTCGAGGAAGGCGCCCGTCGGCTCGATGGGCAGGCTGATACTGAATGCACCCGGTAGCGGGAAGAGATCTTCGGTGAAGACACCCAGGATTTGCCCTGTATCGGGGGCAAAGACCTCCGGCTGGCCGCCGATGATATTGGTCACGTCGAACAGGAGCACGCTGGGGTTGGGAAAGAGGGCGGGCATAAAGGCGAAGTTGCCCGAATTGACCTCGCCCGCTACCACGCGCGGACCGCCGTCACAGTCGGCGAAGTTATCGCCGGTATTGCAGACGGTGGTCACGGCGACGGCTGCAGACGCCTCCTGGGCCAGGGCTGTCCCTGTGCCAAGCACAAGTGAAAGGACAACGAGTCCAATCAGGGTGAGGATGAAGTTACTTCGATGCATTGATTGTTTCTCGTTTCTCTTGTGAAATCACCGATAGTCCCGCATCCGGAAGAACAATCCTGGACGCAAGTACCTACTCCTCTATTCAGCCGGATCGTCAGCGTTTTAGATCCGCCAGCAGCTGGCATGCAAAAGGTTTTGGAAGAGTAGTGGGTGGTAATGCGGTTCATCCGACGCGTAGGATGGGATTCACTGGCCCATTGGGGGTTCCGCGCCAAGCCGATAGCCGATACCGCGCACGGTCACGATATAACGAGGCTGTCTGGGATCGAGTTCCAGCTTTTTGCGCAGGCGGCTGATGTGGACGCGCAGGGTGCTCATCTGCCGTTTGGGCGATTCGGCTGCGATCGAGTCGGCCAGGGCGGCGATGGGAACGACCGCCCCGCTGGCGGCCTCGAGCCGGCGCATGATCTCCCGTTCGATGCGGGAGAGGCGATTGGATTGGTTTTCTTCCCAACCGTCCGGGCGGCCGGCGAAATGCTTGGTCCCATCCCCGTGGTCGCGGGGCGGCGCGGGGCGCCATGCACGAGCCCGGGCTTCTGCCAGCCGCCGGACGCGCAGCAGGATTTCGGCGTCGTCAGCCGGCCAGACAAGGAAGTCATCCGCATCGACCAGGTGCCCTTGCGCGAATTGGCCGAGGTCGCTTTCCTCTTCGGTCAGGACGGCCAGAACGCGCGGGGGACCGCCATTTTGCCGAGAGTATGTGGGCTCTGCAATCGGGTCGTCCAGGCCGCCGTCGCAGATGAGGACGGCGGGCGGACCATTTTTTTCGGCCTGGCGTTCGACGGCGGCGTCCTCCGGTGCAGTCACGAGCCAGCCAGCCTTGGCCAGGGTATAGATGAGATGTTGGCGTACCGGTGCAACCGGATGGATGACGAAGACGTACTCTCCCATGGCGCGCTCCTTGCTGTGACAATTGTTCTGCGTCGGGGGCGCTGCCGGATCGTCGTCCGGAAGCGCCCCCGATACCTATTTGCATC
>CAYZLP010000555.1:0-4127 GCA_964478635.1 uncultured Caldilineaceae bacterium | reverse complement strand
AGCGAGAAAGCGGTTGCGCCAAAGCGACGCGTCACGTAGAAAGCCATGAACTGTCCCCCCAACGCCCCCACGATTGCGGCATAGGCCAGCGATGCGTAGCCCGCACGCGTCACCGTGCCCCAGTCCATATTGCCAACCCAGAGCGCGAGCACGCCGGTTACCAGCGCGCCGGTCAGCACGCGAACACCCGTGACCGCGACCGGATCCATGCTGCGCATACGCCGGCGCACGAAAATCGCATTGGTCACTTCTGAGCAAAGGCCGATCAGCACGAGCGTAAAGCCCAGGGGGCTGGCGCGGCCCACGTCTGCTAGCCCACTCTCGCCGCGCAGGGCCAGAAAGAGCGAGCCCGCGAGCGCCAAGGCGACGCCCATAGACTTATTGAGGGTCAACGGCTCATCGGGCAGCAAGAGGTGCGCGGCGATGACCATGACCGCCGGCGTGATGCTCACGTAGATGCTGGCCATGCCGCTGGATTGGTACTGAAGCGAGAGGATGAAGAGCGTCATGGGTATGGCAACCCCGATGACGCCGCTCACAGCCGCGTGGCCGAAGAGCGTTCGATCAAGCGGCCAGGATCGACGCTGCAGGAGAAAGACCAACCAAAATGCGATCGAAGCGATCGAGAGACGCAACGCGATAAAGACGTAGGGATCAAAATCGCCGATCCCGAAACGGCTCGCCACGACATTAGTGCCCCAAAAGAGGCTGAGCAACCCCACATAAGGTAACGCTTTCGTATGCATGAAACCAGTATACAGGCCGCGCCCGGGCTTGGTGAAATGGGGCGTTCATCCCACGCGTCTGGGTAGTTTTGGACGCGCTCACTGGGGGAGCTTCCTGGCCGGGCTGGGTGGAAATGCCCACGCACGATTGCACCCAAAGATGGGGGCCTTGGCCGATGGCGCGGCACAGAATCGGTGTTACGCTGGAGGCGCCGAACAAGCGGCGTTCACTGTTAACCGCCAGGCCAATGCGAAGGAGTCGCATCATGACCGTGTCACAGGTCTTTCTCATCGTTCTCTTTTTCATTTCGTTTGCCTTTTTGCGCTTCGGCGTACCCGTGCTCGTACTCTGGGCTTTTCGCCGGCTTGCAACGCACTACACGCCTGCACAACCCCAATACCCGATCACCGGCTAAGCATCCAAAGGACTATCTGATGAAAGGCCAAGCTACGTCCGCCATATGCCGGCGGAGGGGAGGCGTTCGCATCGGGATCGGTTGCCTACTGCTGCTGGCCGCATTGCTAGCGGGAAGTCCTGCTGCCCTGGCCGGACCGGCCGATTCCGTAGACGAGCAGCCCTGTACCGAATGTCACGCACAGGAGACCCAAACGTGGCAGCATTCCACCCATGCCGCGGTTGACCCGTCCACCGACGGGGCGGTAGCGCGCTGCGTCGACTGTCACGGTGCATATAGCGAGGAGCATCCCGAAGACGACCTCATGGCGCTAGATGTCTCTTCCGTGACCTGTGCGACGTGCCATGCAGCAACCTATGATCAATGGTCTGCAACCATCCATGCTCGGAACGGAGTGCAGTGCATCGGCTGCCACCAGGCCCATTCACAAGATTTGCGCCTCAGCGGACAGACCCTCTGCACCGGTTGTCACGCGGAACCGCGTGAAGATCCGTTCCACGAAGCCCACTGGTTGGGTGAGGCGGCCTGTGTGGACTGCCACATGGCGGGCGAGGCCATGCCGCGGGAAGTTGCCGGCGAAGCGAACCAACTGATGGCGTTCGCCGTAGGTTCAACTTCAATCCGTCAGCCGTCCGGCATTCTACCCCCCAGCGCGCCGGAGCACGACTTCGTTACCGTGTCCACGGGTCGCTGCCTGGACTGTCACCGGGAAGATGTCCGCAATCCGGAGAATGGCGGACAGTCCATCGAGGATCGCCTGCTGGCCAGCAAGCAGACCAGCGCACAATTGGCGACCAATCTGGAAACGACGCGCTACAACCTGCACGTCTCGGAGGGAATGATCCCGATTGCACTGGGCCTCGGTCTTGGTGTGGGCGGGATTCTGGGCATCGTCTTCATGCTTGCGCTGGCACGCATGGAGCCCACTTCCCGGCAGGGTACCGAAGCTTCGTTCAGAGAAAGCGGAGAATGACCATGAATAGTGTTCGCAATGGTCAGCCGTCGGCCGGTTCCGCCGGAGGCGCGGCCCGCGTCCATTTGCCCCCGCAGATAACGTCACCAGAACGCAGGGAATTTCTCCAGCAAGCCGCGGGTAGCATCGCAGCCTTTGTGCTGGCCACATCGCTGCCCGGCGCGGCCGAAGCATCCGACCAGGCGTCTTCGACGGATGGCTCCGCCCATGCCAATGGCATCCTCATCGACCTGACGCGCTGCAGCGGTTGCCAGCAGTGCGCCCTGGCCTGCAAGACTGCCAACGGCTGTGACCATGCCGACGCGATCCCGACAGCGCTGACGGCCGATGCCTACTCGGTTGTGGAAGTGATAGAAGCGGGCGGGGCAGTCGAAGCCGCAACGACGGTCAAGCGTCAGTGCATGCACTGTCTGAAGCCGGCGTGCGTTTCGGCCTGTACGGTAGGCGCACTGCAGAAACGACCCGATGGGCCGGTCGTCTATGACGCCAGTCGCTGTATCGGCTGCCGCTACTGTCAATATGCCTGCCCTTTCGGCATTCCTGCCTTCGACTGGGACAATCCCCTGGGCCTAATCCACAAATGTCAGATGTGCGCCAATCGCCTGGATGGGGGAGAGCTTCCCGCCTGCGTGGCCTCCTGTCCCAACGGTGCGCTGCGGGCAGGCCCGCGGGCCGCGCTGCTGGCCCAGGCGCGCGGCCAGATCCAGTCGAATCCCGGGCGCTATATCGATCACATCTACGGTGAGTGGGAGGCCGGCGGCACTTCCGTACTCTATCTGTCAGATGTGCCTTTCGAACGACTGGGCTTTCCCAGCCTGGGCGGCACGCCGATTCCGACCTCGGCCGAAGCTATGATGCGCCGAACGCCGGCCATCGCTGTCGGCATGGCTACGCTGGCGACGACCTTGCACCTCGTTACGCGCCTGCGCCAAAGAGCCCTGGACACGGAAGCGGCAGTCGCGACGCCGCCCAAGTCGCGCAAAGGAGAGGCGCAATGACCGCTCACTCATCCGCATCCGCTCCAGGCTTCACCTTCGGCCCCTATGCACGAGACCTGGTCATTACCGGTCTGTTGGGTTGCCTGACGCTCATGGGCGCCGTTGCCGGGATAGGCCGGCTCTTCCTGGGGCTGGAAGCCTCGACAGCGCTGGACAATGTCTTTCCTTGGGGCATCTGGATCGGCTTTGACTTCACCCTCATTGCGCTGGCCGGTGTCGGTTTCACCAGCGCGTTCCTGGTCCACGTGCTCCATCTGGCGTCCCTGAAGCCGATCCTGCGGTCGGCGCTGCTGGCCGGTTTCGCGGGGTACGTAGCCGTACTGTTGCTTCTGGTCCTGGACCTGGGCAGGCCGGATCGCTTCTACAGCTTCCTGATCAACTGGAATCTGCACTCACCACTCTTTGAAATCTCGTGGTGCGTGCTGCTTTACACAACCGTACTGCTATTGGAGCTGAGTCCCGATTGCTGCAAACGGCTGGGTTGGGATTGGGCGACACCCTGGCTGCAGCGGCTGATTGCGCCCGTCACCATTCTGGGTGTAACGCTCTCGACCCTGCACCAATCCACCTTGGGCACGCTCTACCTGAACATGCCCCACCGCCTGGATCCGCTGCTCTATTCGCCGTGGCTGCCCCTGCTCTTCTTCACCTCGGCCGTCATGGCCGGCTTTGCCATGGCGATTTTGGTCTACAAGAGTGCCTGCCGGGTTCTGGGCCAAGCCGAAATGCCTGCCATCCCGCTCCGTCTGGGAAGATGGATGAGCGCCGCCGGTCTGATCTATTTCGGCTTGAAGATGGCCGATCTGGTGCGCGCAGGCGAATGGTCTATGCTCTTCTCGTTCAACCCGACCAGCCTGCTGGTGCTGGCCGAATTGACGATCTTCCTGCTGCTGCCGCTCCTCCTCTGGCAGCGGGCAGACGGGCAGCCGTGGCTTCAGTGGGCCGCGCCGCAGCTCATCATAGCCGGCGTTGCCCTCAATCGCTTCAACGCAACCCTCTTTGGCCAGATCACGCC
>CAYZLP010000554.1:1389-4132 GCA_964478635.1 uncultured Caldilineaceae bacterium | reverse complement strand
CTCGGTCCCGGGCGATTCTCCACGTTGCGCATGGCCTGGGCCAGCGTCTCTTCCGCCTTGCGTAGCGCGGCCTGGACTTTCTCTTGGACCCTGGCGCCGATATCTTCCGTGTCGAGTTGTGTCAGCCGCGCGTCGATCTGCTTCGTCGCGGCCTCGATCTGAATCTCGATCTGGCGCCCCAACTGTTCGGCAAGCTCTGCGGCCTGCTGGCCCAACTCGACGCCTACGCCGCCCTCCTCCCATTCGACCTGGCGGCCGGAGATGATGATGTCGCCCCGGGCCGTCAGATTGAGTTCGGCCCTGCCGTCGCCCAAGACGAAGTTCATCTCGCCCGTTGCTTCCCGGGCGGGCGTCTCCAGCTTGCGCACGCGAATGTCTCCAGCGGCATGCAGTCTGGCCGTCACGTTCGCGTCGATGGGGATGCGACAAACGATGTCACTTCCGGCCTTGATGATATAGCTTTGATCGGGCGCAGGGTTGAGGCGCAGGCTAACGTCGTCATGGGCGCTGGCCTCGACGCTGCCGTTGATGTCGTCGAGCAACAGGTCGTCCGAAACTTCGCTGATGAGGACATGGCCCGTAACGCCCGTGATGGCGGCATCTCCATTGACCGCATCGACGGTCAACTCCCCTGTGACCTGGCGCAGCGTCAAGTCGCCGTTGACCCGGCCGATGCGCGTGTCGCCGCTCTCGCGGATTTGCAGGTCGCCGTTGACCTGCTCAACCTGGACGGCGCCGTAGGTGCCGGTGATGCGGGCATCGCCATGGACGACCTGGATCTGAAGCGTTGTGCCGTAGGGCACATTGACCATCAGGTCGTCGCGACAGCGAAGGGTGACCGCCTCGCCGTCCTGTTCGACCGTGAGCTGTCCCGCCTCGTCCGTCTGGGTCTGTACTTCCGGCTGAGGCCAGGCCTGAACGACCAGGTCGCCGGAAACCTCGGCAATGCGGATGAGGGGGGCGCCGCCGATGGCAAAGCTGCGAATGTTGCTCATGCGTCTGTTCCCCCCAATAGCTGCATGGCTTCCTCGAAACCGATGTCGCCCTTGTCCAGATCGTCCAGAATCCGGCGCCGCTCCTCTTCGCTCATGCGCTCGCCCTCTTCCTTCCCCGGTTCATAGCCCAGGGCTCGGATGATGTCGTGGAGCCGGCTGCGCAGCGTCGGATAGGAGAGATCGAGTTCGTCCTGCAGGCGGTTGAGCTTCCCTTCGCAGCGGATGAAGGCTTCCACATATTGAAGCTGTTCAGCCGAGAGGGTGGCGAAGGGAATCTCAACGTAGAAGCGGCCGTCCACAGTCACATCACTGGCGGGACAGTAGAAGCGCGTGACGATGATTTCGCCGCCGTCAAACGGCGATACGGTTGGTAGTGGTTGCATAATGGTTCCTTTCGGTTTCAGAGGCCGGGACACGCAGCTGTTCGCCCGCGGCAATCAGCCATCCGCCCAACCGGTTACGCAGACCCAACCAGCGGGGTGCGCGGTCGATGCGGCCGATTTGGCGCAGTCTGAAGGCATCAGCCTGGCGAATCAACTCTTCCCGGTGGAGAATGCTTTGCTGATGGATCAAGTGGCTGTTGTTCATCATGGCTTGTTCCTCCTGGTTCGGCTTACGCTGCAAGGATCGCTGCAGTGATGCGGGCCGAACGAGCCGATTGTGGCCGGAAAACGATGTTGTTCTTTCGAAAACTTCAACCGGACTTCAATGTTCTGAAACTAGGATAGCACAATTATTTAAATTGTCAATACCTATATTGAATTTTGAGCAAAATTGCCTATCTGAGATTGATTTTTTGAAGTTGGGGTTTAAGAATCGTAAAAAGAGAGCGGGACCCAGCACGCTGGGCCCCGCGAAATATGATAATGCTATTGCTACGCGCTCGCCGCGGGCTGAGCTTTTCGAAGTATCGAAGCCTCACTTCTCCCTGAAACCCGCCTTCGACACTGCGGCAGGCTCAGTACAAGCAGGCTCAGGCTATGCACTTGCCGCCGGGTAAACGTGTCGAAGCCCGATGCACGATTCTCGTTTCTAGAGCCACCCTTGGTCGTGCAGGAAGCTGGTCAAGCCCGGAATTGCAAAGCGCTTGCCCTTGTAGGCCTGGAAGCCATAGTAGATCATGGCCACGATACCCATCAGATAGCCGATGGGCAACAGGCACAGAATGGCCAGGCCGAGCAGATTGCCCAGTAGCGGAATGATCTGCAAAATCACCGAGCTGATGCTGGCCAGAATGAAGATCGCGATAAAGGTCAGCGATAGGGCTAGGCTCTGGACCGCGTGATAGCGTTGGAAGGGGCGTCGTTTGCTGCTTTCGCTGATGAGCACGATGCCGGGCATAACCAGGGGAATGAAGACCTGGGATGCATACGAAAGAAAAGCGATCAGCCGGTCATCGCTGGTCGCCGCCGGATCGATCGCTGCATCCTGCATCAATTCACCCCGCCGCAGCGAGTCGGCCGCCGCCCCGGCCTGCTCCCGGGCCGTATCGATAGCACGCTCGAAGACAGTCGGATCGTTGGCGGTGGTTGCTTCCTGAGACGTCGCGGAGGACGCATCTGCACTGTTGGCCGGAATTTGGCCCTCCGGCTGGCGCTGAGTTTCCTGTTCCATGGTAATGCCTCCAAACAATATAGGGCGACCCGGCGCGATCTGGTGATTTTGCAGGCGGATGGCCGCTTCATCGCGCCGATCGGTGTTTCTCCTTGCGTAGTCATCAATACGCAGGCGCGGGAGAAAGGTTGCAC
>CAYZLP010000554.1:0-1289 GCA_964478635.1 uncultured Caldilineaceae bacterium | reverse complement strand
TCGGTGTTTCTCCTTGCGTAGTCATCAATACGCAGGCGCGGGAGAAAGGTTGCACTATTTCTGTTCGATTGGCAGACGCACCCGCTTTTCATCAGCGGATGGAAGGGGGTATGATTAGAGCAGACATTTTTGCCACAGGGAGGATCGATTATGGAACCCCAAATGCGCATTGTCTTTATGGGCACCCCAGAGTTTGCCGTGCCGTCCCTTCAAGCGCTGGTGGAGGCGGGGCCTCGTCACAACTGGCAGGTGGTGGCCGTCGTCACCCAGCCCGATCGGCGCGCGGGACGGGGCAAGAAGCTGGTTGTGAGCCCGGTCAAGGCCTTTGCCGACGATCACGCCATTTCCGTGCTGCAGCCGCCGAGGCTGCGCAAGCGTCCGGAGGCCGTGGCCGAACTGGCTGCCCTGGATGCCGATCTCTTCGTCGTGGCGGCGTACGGGCTGATTCTGCCCAAAGAAGTCTTGGATCTGCCCCGCTATGGCTGCATCAATGTCCACGCCAGCCTCTTGCCGGCCTACCGGGGCGCTTCGCCCATCGCTGCAGCCATTCTAGATGGTCTGGAAGAGACGGGCGTGACGCTCATGCTCATGGATGAGGGTATGGATACGGGGCCTTCCCTGTGCCAGGTCAAACAGCCCATCTTGCCCAACGACACGACCTATACGCTTGCCCACCGCCTGGCCGAGCAGGGCGCCCAAGCCTTGGTCGCGCTCTTGCCGGACTGGCTGGCCGGCAACGTTGCGCCCATCGACCAGGCCGAACTGGCCGGTGAGCCTTCGGTTTGCCACATGATTCGGAAAGAGGACGGCCGCATCGACTGGGCGCAGCCTGCCCGTCAGATCGAGCGCATGACGCGCGCTTATGCCCCCTGGCCCAGCGCCTTCACGACCTGGCGCGGGGAGAATTTCAAGATAGTCCGGGCCGGGGTAAGGGACGAGCAGGGCTCCCCCGGCACCGTGGTCGCCATGGAGGATGGGGCGGCGGTGGGCACCGGTGACGGCCTGCTTGTGCTGCACGAGGTCCAGCCTGCGGGCAAGCGTGCCATGGGAATCGGTAGCTTCCTAAACGGCGCACCTGAGTTTCTGGGCGCGCGCTTGGATGATGGATAGGGCCTGCGCGGGCCTGGGTCGCTACCCGCACTCGGGTCGGCGCAAGCTGTTGGGATTGCAGTGCTGCTGCTCTTTGTTGATTTGCCTGCAGGGGGCTTCAGTGCTATACTCACGGTTGGTTTCGGGGCGTAGCGCAGCTCGGTAGCGCGCTTCAATGGGGTTGAAGAGGTCGGAGGTTC
>CAYZLP010000553.1:3810-4138 GCA_964478635.1 uncultured Caldilineaceae bacterium | reverse complement strand
GGTCTGGCCCTGGTAGCCGTCAGCGCCCCGGTCTGGTCCTATCACTGGCGCGCCGTCCAACGCGTGGCCACACAGCCCGATACCGCCGGCCATAACGAGCGCACCTCAGCGCCCCGCCGGATCTATCTATATGGCGTTGCCCTGGTCGGCGCCGTGTTGATTCTCGTCAACACGGCTCAGGTGCTCTACCGCCTCCTGCTGCTCTTGCTGGGCGAACCCGGCATCGATTTCTTCACCACCCAGACGGCCACTGAACTCGCCCGCGGCATTGTCGCCGCCGCATTGTGGATCGTCCACATGCTGGCGATTCACACCGACGTCCCGCTCG
>CAYZLP010000553.1:1810-3789 GCA_964478635.1 uncultured Caldilineaceae bacterium | reverse complement strand
TGAGGCGACATATGAAGCCAAGCTGCCGGCTGCCGCGCCGGCCGCGCTGGACGACGCACGCCGTGCCCTGGAGCAACAGATCGCCGCGCTGGAAGCCGAACTGGCCAAAGCCCGCAACCGTCTTGCCACACTCGAAGCGGCAGACCGGGACTGACAAGCGTGCCCCCGCTATCCAGCGAACACGCCTTCGTGCGAACGGCTCAACCAAGCCCACGCGCGCCACGCACGCAATCTTTGCTCGTCAAGTGCACGGCCTACTGCATCACATTGACCCCCCACTCATAGACCAACCGTCCGCCGTTCCAGCCGCTGGCGATCACCAAGAGCGCGCCCACAATCAGCAGCAAGGCAACCCACCAACGCGCCCCGCCATCATCTAGCAGATCCTGAGCAGTGTTGCCCGCCCGGCGTCGGGCGGTCCGGGCCTTCTCGGTGGAAAAGATCCGCCAGCGATAGAGCAGGAACCCGTAGACAACGATCTGGGCAATACCCGTCCCGATATGCTGATTCAGCACGCCGCGGTAGGGCGCATCCGGCGGCAGACCGGCCTGGGCAAAGAGGCCGGTCACGACCGCTACCAGGGCTCCGATCAGGCCTAGGCCGACGTTCGCCCAGGTCAGCAGGCGCAAGCTGGCCTGCGGCTTCCAGAAGAGATAGAGCAACCCCGCGGCTGTCGCCAACAGGAAAAATGCAATCGGGAAGTGTACAGCAGCGGGATGAAGATTGAGCGATGGGATCATAGCGACCTCATAGAGACGTCACTTGAACTTCGTACAATCCCGCCGGTTGTCGCGCTGGAGGAATGTACGAAGTTCCAATAATGTGACAATCAGAGAGCGGATAGAATCTCACTTGACGTGTCTCCAACCAACTGTACAATACCTTGGTCAGAGCTTGAAAATTGATTATACACAGGCGCGACGACGTTTTGTAACATTCTCATAATCTTTTGCTCAGGTCCGTCTCAGGTTCAGTCGTTATCCTGTCGGCACAGCAACAGTATAACCCGGTATTGTCCAGATATCATTCAGATGGCAAAGGAAGAATACGGCAATGGTACCCATTTCTCGTGAAGAGATTACCCCCGAACAGATCTTTCTCAATCGACGCAAGTTCATGATCGGCGTGGGCTCGGCCGCAAGTGCGCTGGCCCTGGCGGCTTGCGTAACGCCCACCGCCGCGCCTGCGCCGGCAGACGTCGATGCAGCCGCCGCATCTTCTTCTCCCCTGGCAAGTGAAGAGTTGCCCGCAGCGCTGAACAACGACATGCCCTTCGCCAGCACAACGACCGATGAACTCGGCGATCCGCTGAACACGTTTCAGGAGATCACCAACTACAACAACTACTACGAGTTCACCACGAACAAGCAGGAAGTGGTCCGGCTGGCTGAAGATTTCGTTACCTATCCGTGGCAGGTGGAAGTAACCGGCTTGGTAAACAAGCCCCAAACCTTCTCCATCGACAACCTAATCGAGGACTTCCCCCAGGAAGAGCGCATCTATCGGCTGCGCTGCGTGGAGGCATGGTCCATGGTGATACCCTGGGTCGGTTTCCCCATGTCCCTGCTGCTGGACAAAGTGGAACCGACGGCCGAGGCCCAATTCGTGAAATTCACGTCGGTCATGCGACCGGAGCAGATGCCGGGGCAGCGCAACAGCCGTTTTCCCTGGCCCTATGTAGAGGGCTTGCGCCTGGATGAAGCCATGAATCCTCTGGCGATCTTTGCCACGGGCATGTATGGCAAGCTGATGCCCAACGCCAACGGCGCCCCCATCCGGGCAGTGATTCCTTGGAAATACGGCTTCAAGAGCGCCAAGGCCATCGTGAAAATCGAGCTGACCGACACCATGCCCACCTCCACCTGGATGGACCTGGCGGCCCACGAGTACGGCTTCTACGCCAACGTGAATCCGAACGTAGATCATCCCCGTTGGTCCCAGGGAAGTGAGCGGCGCATCGGCGAATCGCGCCGGCGGTC
>CAYZLP010000553.1:0-1710 GCA_964478635.1 uncultured Caldilineaceae bacterium | reverse complement strand
CTCAGCGTCAACCCGATCGACGATTTTACCGATCGCACGGGCAAGGCCGCCATCATCATGCTGCTCCTCTCCCTGGCCTGCACGCCGGTGGCGTCCATTCTGGGCTTCCGCCTGGCGGCAACCGTGCGGAAATCCTTGGGCCTCTGGGCTTTCGTCTACGCCACGCTGCACATGCTGGTCTTTGTGGGGCTGGATTACGGCTTCAGCCTAGAGTTCATTCTGCAGGATGGGCTGCTGCAGAAGCGCTATATTTTCGCCGGCCTGCTTTCGCTGCTGATCATGCTGCCCCTGGCCATCACCTCAACAAAAGGTTGGATGCGCCGCCTGGGCAAGAAGTGGAAGACCCTCCATCGCTTCGTCTACGGCGCCGGCGTCCTGGCCGTGCTGCATTTTCTCTGGTTGGCCAAGGGCGGCCGCGTCGAACCGTTTATCTACGCCGCAGTGCTCTCCCTGCTGCTGATTGTGCGCATACCGTCGGTCCGCAAATCGGCGATTAATCTGCGCCGCCGCCTAACCGGCGATGTTCCAGCAAGAAGCACGGCTTGAATCAGTGCTCTGCGTGCAGAAGGCCGACTCCAGGATGGGGTCGGCCTTGTCGCTTTTGTAAGCCGCTGCGCAACCCGCCTCCTCCACGGTTTCTGGTTCTTCCTGCCCATCTAGTACCCTATGTCCATGAGATCTTCAACCACTCAGCGAATCATACTGGCGCTGCTCGCCGGGTTGACGCTGTTGGCGGCCGGTCTGACCGTTTGGTCGCTTCGGCGCGGGGATAGCACCGTCGACACGGTTGAAATGGTCGAAACGGTTGAATCGATAGAATCGGCCGTTCCGGATGCCGCGACCATTTCCGCCTCCGGCGTCGACGACCCGCAGACTGTAGACCCGACGCCACCGCCTACCGAGGAGCCACCGGCCGCGTTGGCTGCGTCGGCCACGCAACCGGGTGGAGGCGCCAACGCGGCAACTGCCCCCGTCGCTACTGCTGCGCCGCCCGTAGCCGATACGCCCACGGCCCGTCCCTTTGTCGAGCTGGTGATCGACCCCATCGACACGCTCAACCCGACGGTGACGGTCAACATCGTCGAACGCAGCCTGGCCCGCAAACTCTTTCCCCTCTTTGTGACCCAGGACCCGCAATCGGGATTATTGACGCCCGACGGCTTGGCCGAAAGCTGGGCCATCGCCGCAGCCAGCGATCGAATCACTTTCACGCTGCGCGGCGGCGTCACCTGGAGCGACGGTACGCCGGTCACGGCTCAGGACGTAGCCTTCACCTTTGGCGCCATTGCCGACCCACAAGTCGCCAGCCCCTATCGGAGCAGTCTGGCTGCGGTTGCGGCCGTCACTGCGGTGGATCCGGGTACGGTCGCGGTTTCGCTCAATCAGCCAGACTGCAGCGCGCTGCAAGCGCTGGTGCAGCCGGTGCTTCCCAGCCATCGCTATGCCGCCGATTATGGCCAATTGGCGGACTCGCCCTCAAATCGCGCGCCTACTACCACCGCCGGTCCCTTTCGCTTTGGTGAGCAGGCGGACGGCGGCGCCGTTCGCTTGGTTCGAGACGACGGCTACTGGCGCGGCGCGGCGAACATCCAGGCCTACCACCTTGTGCCGGCGGCCACAGTCGATCTCCAGATTGAGGCGCTGCAGGCGGGGAGCGGCGACCTGTTGCGCCCGCTGGTTGCCGATCTCGAACAATTTGCCGCCGTCGAA
>CAYZLP010000552.1:0-4148 GCA_964478635.1 uncultured Caldilineaceae bacterium | reverse complement strand
TTTGTTCTGGGCTTGTTTGCGAATCCAATCACCCGCAAGCCGAACCGGTGGATTTCCACCATCCCCGATGGAGATCAATAGGCTTTGGTCAGGAAGCCACAGCAAGCGCGCGCCGAAATGTTGGGTGCCTGATTTGTGAATCCCGACTTGAAGGATTACCGTCCAGTGTTCAAGGCGATCACCATTGAAGGTGGCCACGGCGACGCGCGTATGGTTCGCCTTGGACGTGCCGTGAGCATAGGAAAAATAAATCCGGCGCGTTTCCGAATAACGGGGGTGAAGACTGACATCGAGCAAGCCACCCTGACCAGCGGCAAAGACTTCAGGTACACCACCTACTGGAGCAGCCAAAAGTTGTCCATTCCTCACCAAACGTAACCGCCCAGGCCGCTCGGTAATCAGCAGATCACCATTTGGCAACCACGCCATCGACCATGGGTGCTCCAGCCCTTGCAGCAGTTTGACGATACGAAAGCCTCGCTCGGCAGGCACTTCGCCGTCAATGACCACCGGCTGGGCCGCACTGCCCGGTGTGGCAAATGCTGCCGAGAAAAACAGCATTGTGAGAAAAGTCCACGATCTCATACAACTATCCTATCCAACTTGTCATCACAGGCAACCGACCACCGACATTCCGTGTCGGCAACCAAGCGGCACCTTTGCGGAATACGGAGGCCCTCGATAACCGGCACCGAACAAATTCCGTCGGATGGCATTTCCGCAGGCGTGCGCTCGCGCTGGTGGTCCTTGGCCATTAGCATGTAGAGCGAAGGAATGACGAACAGGGTGAAGATTGAGCCAACCGTCATTCCACCCACCAAGAACAAACCGATTGAATTTCGTGCAGCCGCGCCGGCACCGCTGACCAGAATCAGGGGGAAATAGCCTACAATGGTTGCGCTGCTGGTCATCAGGACCGGACGCAGCCGGGTGAAAGATGCTTCACGGATGGCTTCCAATTTGCTCATACCTTGGAGTTGAAGCTTGTTGGCGAATTCGACAATGAGGATGCCGTTTTTCGACACCACCCCCACCAAGGTCACCAAACCAACCTGTGAGTAAATATTCAGTGTCGTGGTCCAACCGTCGGTCCAGAAGGCCGCGTTGGGATCGGGCATTTTGAGGAACGAAAAAATCAGGGCGCCAAACATTGCCAGGGGAACGGATCCGGCCAAAATGACAAACGGGTCGCGAAAGCTATTATACTGAGCGGCAAGGGTTAGGAAAATTAATATCAACGCAAGGCTGAATACAGGAAGAAACTTGCTGCCCTCGGTGCGCAGCTGACGGGACTCGCCTGTGTAGTCCAGGATATATCCCCGTGGTAGAATCTCGGCGGCCTGCTGCTCTAGAAAAGTCAAGGCTTCATCGAGGGGCCGAACAGCCACGCCGCTCAGTTTGACGGCATTAAACTGCTGGAACCGGTTGATCGAACGCGGCACGGTGCGTTTTTCCACCCGTGCAATCGTGCTCAACGGAATTAAGCTTCCTTCCGATCCCGTCACGTAAACATCGTTTAGCTGTTCGGGCGTCAGCCGGTCCACCCGCTGGACCTGTGGGATGACTTTGTAGCTGCGCCCCAAGATGTTAAACCGGTTAACGAAATCACCTCCGACCAGTGAAGATAGATCCCTGCCGACCTGCTCCAGATTCAGACCGATATCCGCCGCCAGATCGCGGTCGATCACAATTTGTGCCTCGGGCTGATCGAACTTGACATCGATGAGGGGCGGAAAAGCAAACATGCCGCTCTGAATGGCCTTGCCTTGAAGTTGTTGAGCAAAGGTCAGTATCTTGTCCGGTTCGTCGGTGGATGCCAGAATGAACTCTACTGGAAATTGACCTCCTCCCGGAAGGGCGGGCGGGGTTATAGCAAACATCTGAATGCCGGGGATTTGGCTCAGCCCCTGTTGCACCTCGGGCATGATCTCGAAGATGGTCCGCTCTCGTTCTTCCCAGGGAGACACCACCATCCCGCCGAATCCCGATGCCGGAGAGGTAATCTGGAAGGTGAATTCCGTTTCCGGAATCCCCATGAAAACATCGTTGGCCGCTGCCACATTTCGACTGGTTTGATCAAGCGTGGCACTGGCGTCAGCATCGACAATCCCGAAGATCACCCCCTGGTCTTCCGTTGGCGCCAGTTCTTTGGGAGACATCATGAACATGGGGATTGTTGCCAGGCTCAGCAAAAGCCACATAGCGTAGATCGCCGGTCTGGATCGGAGGGTGATGTCCAACCAACGACCGTATAGTTTGCTGAGTCGGCCGAATCCCCGTGAAATCAGCCTCGCCAGCCCACGATCCGCTTGTCCCGGTTTTAGCAGTTTAGCGGACATCATGGGAGATAGGGTCAGCGCAACCACCGTGGATATGATGACCGCGCCAGTCAGGGTAAACGCGAATTCCCGGAAGAGGGAGCCGGTCAAACCGCCCTGCAGGCCGATGGGCGCATAGACGGCTGCCAGAACCACAGTGGTGGCAATGATGGGCCCGACCAGTTCCCGAGCCCCGATCAGGGCCGCCTGCACCGGGGAATTCCCCTTCCGTAGATGCCGTTCGACGTTTTCCACCATCACTATGGCATCATCAACGACCAATCCCACCGCTAACACAATGGCCAGTAAAGTGAGCAGATTGAGACTGAATCCGAAGACCTGCATCAGAAACATGCCACCGACGAGTGCTAAAGGAATGGCCACCAGGGGGACGAGCGCCGACCGCAAGGATCCCAGGAACAGAAAGATGACGGTGGCAACGATCACCAGGGTTAGCAGCAGCGTTTTCGTCACTTCGCTGATCGCATTGTCGATGTACTTGGTGGCGTCGTAGGCTACCCGACCGGTCAATCCACTGGGCAACGTCGCCACGATAGCTCCCATCTCCTTGCGGACCGCCTTGATCACGTCCAATGAATTGGCGTTGGGCAGCGGCCAAATGCCCATGAACACGGCGGTCTGACCGGAAAACCGCACTTCGGTGTCGTAGTCTTCGGATCCCAAAACCACCTCAGCGACGTCCTCCAAACGCACCAGCGCCCCGTTCTGCTCGCGGATCACCAGCCGCTGGAACTCCTTGACCGATCTAAGGTCGGTGTTGGTGGACAGGTTGAGTTGCACCAGGGACCCCTTGGTCTGCCCCACCGCTGCGATGAAGTTGTTAGCTGCCAGTGCCCGACGCACTTCCAGCGGACTAATGTTGAAGGCCGCCATACGGTCGGGCTTGAGCCAGATGCGCATAGCAAAGGTTCGTGCCCCTAAGATATCCGCCCGCTGTACGCCGGCTATGGCCGAAAGTCGCGGCTGTACCACCCGCACAAGGTAGTCGGTGATTTGATTCTGTTGCAAGGCGTCCGATGTGAAGCTGAGGTAGGCAGCTGCGAAGCGGCTGTCGGCGGATTCGACGTTGATGACAGGCACCTCGGCCTCCGGCGGCAGGTCATTGCGGACCTGATCGACTTTTGAGCTGATTTCTGACAATGCCTTGACCGGATCGGTGTTGAGTTCCAATCGCGCCGTGACCGTTGATACACCTTGACGGCTCTGGGATTCGATGTAGTCAATCCCATCGGCAGCGGCGATGGCCCGCTCCAGGGGCGTAGTTATGAATCCGCGCACCAGCTCTGCGCTGGCCCCCACATAGGCCGTGGTGATAGTAACCGCCGCATTTTCACTGCGCGGGTATTGGCGAATGTTCAACGTCAACAGCGCCTGTACCCCCGCAATGGTGATGAGCAGGCTCACTACGAGCGAAAGCACCGGCTTTCTAATAAAGATGTCGGTGATGTTCATGCTTGCCCCGCCTCATGCATTATCTGGTCGCGGACTTAACTCAAAGTCTGGCGCCAGGCGGTTGTCTATCATCACGGGCATGCCGTTGCGCAGCCGGAAAACCCCCGTGCTGACGACGGTTTCACCGGGCTGAAGGCCTTCGAGAACGGCAATAAAGTCGCCTCTTTTTTCGCCGAGCTGGACAAATGTCTGGCGAAGAACAGGATGAGCCTGGCCCGATGCTGAGGCATCGCTCTCCACGACAAACACCGAATCGCTGTATGGGGCATGCAGAACGGCCGTTACGGGGATGGTGAGTACCGCGTCTGGCTCCGGCAGCAGCACGCTCAGCCTTACGAACATACCGGGCCGGAGCCG
>CAYZLP010000551.1:0-4164 GCA_964478635.1 uncultured Caldilineaceae bacterium | reverse complement strand
AAGGTTAAAGGTTAAATTTAGTGGCCAAAGGTCCAAACGGACGGCTTTTCCAGCCCCACGCTCGGCAGAAGTGACCGGATCGTCGCAGTCTGGGCCTGACGAAGATGACGTCTCGCCTTCGCCAGGCCCAGTGCAGGTGGCGCGATTATGGAGCCCCACCGCTCAGACTCGACGCACGTCGTGGGAGCCGCTCTCGCGCACGCCTGCCGGCGTAATCTCAATGAATTCCGCATGCTCCTGCAGTTCGCGAATATTGTGCGCGCCGCCGTAGCTGAGCCCCGAACGCAGGCCGCCGACCAGTTGATAGACGATTTCACGCACGTGACCCCGGTAGGGTACGACTGCTTCAACGCCTTCCGGCACGACCTTGTCCCACTCGGCCTGACTTTCGGCGCTTTCGTCCTGGCCTGCTTCCACCGATCTCCGGCTCATGGCCGCGCCGAGTGAGGCCATCCCCCGCACTACTTTTACTTTCTGGCCGTCCCGGATGACGGGCGAACCGGGCGCTTCCTCACAGCCGGCAAAGAGGCTGCCGATCATGACGGTTTCGGCCCCGGCGGCCAGGGCCTTCACCATGTCGCCCGAGGTCTTGACGCCGCCGTCGGCAATCACCGGAATGTCGTGGCCGGCCGCACGCACGCCCGTGACCGAGTCCATAATGGCGGTTAGCTGGGGGACGCCAAAGCCGGTGACGATACGCGTTGTACAGATGGAACCGGGGCCGATGCCGACCTTGATGGCATTGGCCCCGGCTTCGGCCAATTCGCGTGCGCCGTCGGCCGAGGCAACATTTCCGGCCACAATTTGGGCCGCCGGATAGTCTGAGCGCAGCTGCTGGATCATTTCAATGCAGTGATCGGCATGCCCGTGGGCGATGTCCAGCACGAGTAGATCGGCGCCGGCCTCCAGCAGCGCGCCGGCCCGGTCCACCTCGCCGGGAGCGACGCCAATCGCGGCGCCCACCCGCAGGCGTCCCTTTTCGTCGATGGTCGCGTCGGGAAAGCGTTCAGGCTTCATGAGATCCTGGGCCGTAATGAGGCCGACCAGATTGCCTTCGGCATCGATCACCGGAAGCTTTTCCACCCGGTGCGTATAGAGAATGTGGCGCGCCTCATCTGCCGTCACGTCCGGTCCCACGCTGACGATTTGATCCGGCGGCGTCATGACGTCGGCCACGGTCTGATGAACATCGGATGGCGCCAACATGACGTCGCGCCGGGTAATCAGCCCCAAGAGCGTCGTGCCCCCATCCATCACGACCAAACCGCCTACGCCCCGTTGGTCCATGATGTGAGCCGCCTCAGCAAGCGATGCATCCTTGGTCACCTCGTAGGGCGCCTCGACGATGAAGCCTTCGGCGCGCTTCACTCGCTTGACCTCGCGCACCTGCTGCTCAACCGTCATGAAGCGGTGCAAGATCCCCAGGCCGCCCACCCGGGCCATGGCAATGGCCATCTCGGCTTCGGTCACCGTGTCCATATTCGCGCTGACGATGGGCACGGCCAGCGCAATCTGGTCTGTCAGCCGGGTTGCTGTGCTCACATCGCGGCGGGAAGCGATGGGCGATCGCTTGGGCACGAGCAGCACATCATCGAACGTCAAACCCCTGGTCGCACGAATTTTCATCATAGACTCTCCCCGTCCCAATCCAGCGATGCGCAATTTGCCGCCGATAGGCCGCGGAAAAAACCGGATGCGGCGGATTGAAACGGATTACATGCAGAAGATCCGTCGGGAAACCGATCTATTGTGCCAATTCTCCCGGCATTGTGCAAGAAAGGAGGATTGGATATACTTTGGCAAGAATGACGGCGACGGTCCCGGAAGTAAAGGACAAAGATTCAAGCTTGGCGGCATCTTGCAGGCGACAACCGCCCAAAAGACCTTCAAATCTCGGATCTTGAACCTTCGTCGCAACCATTGCTTTTCCAAACATCTATCTTAAAGGAGCCACCCATGCGATCCCCCGGCATGCTGCTGCTACTGCTTGGCGCTGCGGCGCTGAGTGCATTCTGTTCCCTCTTACTGATTCTTGCCCATCCCATCGTCAAGGCAGACGTTTATGCGAGCGGACCGCCCCCTGCGGCTCTACGCGCCGCTTCCGTCACGCCACAAGCGGCGCTGACGACGACGCTCTTTCTCCCCGCGGTGGCCGGACCACCGCCGGCCAGGATGCTCATTGCAGCCGCCCACATCGACAGCAGCGTCAGCTACGAACCCGACGAGGCGATCCTGCTTTGGAATACAGGCTTCAGCGCCCAGTCGCTGGCCGGGTGGCAGTTGGCGGCCGGCACGCGTCGGGCAACCTTTCCCATGACGACGACGCTGATTCTGGAGGGAGGCGCGCGGATCTGGTGCGCAGCCGAAGCCGATGCCTTCGGCCTGACTTTCGGCGAAGACCCGGCTTGCGTCTGGGACGATGGCGGCACGGATTCTGCCACGCGTCCCGTACTCATGGATGGCAGCCTGTCGCTAAACAACCGGGGCGGCAGCATTCGGCTGCTGGATGAGACCGGCGTGACCATCGACACGCTGCTCTACGGCGACGAGGGGGCGGAGTTCCCCGGCTGGCAGGGCCTGCCGGTACAGACCTATGACCGGGGCGCCGTTCCGGCGGCCGGCCAGGTGCTGACCCGCAAGCAGGAGCCCTTGTCGCTACAACCCATCGACAGCGACGGACCATCAGACTGGAGCAGTGACCTGGCGGACACGGCCTGGGGACGGCGCGTGCGCTTTCCCGGCTGGCAGGGTTGGACCGCGACGGACGGCGCACGTCCCACCCTAGAAGCGACGCACGCCGCGGTGACGATCGCCATCGGTCCGGAAGGACTGTATGGAACGGTTGCGGCGGCGCTGAATGCCGCGCAGGAACGTCTGGATCTGAGCATCTACACGCTGGAGCACCCTGAACTGACGGGCATCTTGGCAGACGTGGCCCGACGCGGCGTGACCGTACGCATCCTACTGGAAGGCAGCCCGCCCGGCGGCATCAGCGACTTGCAGAAGTGGTGCGTGGCCCGGCTTGCCGAAGCCGGCGTTGAGGTGCAATATCTCGCACCCGGGGATGATGCGCCCAACGGACTCAGGCCCCGCTATAGCTACGCCCACGCCAAGTACGGCATCATCGACGGCGGCATGGCGCTCGTCGGAACGGACAATTTCAACCGCGACTCCATGCCGACTGAACGCGGACGGGGCGGGCGGCGGGGGGTCTACTTAGTTACCGATGCTGCGCCTGTCGTCGACGAGCTGACGCGAATTTTCGACCGGGACTGGCAGCCGGAACGCTTCGGGGATCTGCACCCATTCAATCCGGCCGACGAGCGCTATGGCGGACCGCCGGAAGACTTCACCCTGCCGGAAGCGCCCAGCTACTCCACCGTGGATGACCGCTTCGACGCGCCGGTGACCGCGACGGGCCCGGCGCGCTTTGGCATCGTCAGCGCACCGGAAAACGCACTGCGGCCCGACGCCGGCCTGCTCGCCCTGCTGGCCCAAGCAGGACCGGGCGACGAAATCCTTCTGCAACAGCTCTACGAGCACAAATTCTGGGGCGAAAGCACGAGCAACCCCATCGCCGACCCCAACCCGCGCCTGGAGGCGATCATTGCCGCGGCTCGGCGCGGCGCAACCGTACGCATCTTGCTCGACGCTTTCTTCGACGATCCGGAGGCATTGCGCAGCAATCGGACCACCGTGGACTATGTGCGCACCGTGGCCGCGACGGAAGGGTTGGATCTGGATGCGCGATTGGCCAATCCTACGGGCGGCGGCATCCACGCCAAGCTCGTCCTCGTGCGCCTGGGCGCGACGCACTGGTCCGCAGTCGGCAGTCTGAACGGCAGCGAAGTCTCCCACAAGCTCAATCGAGAAATCGTCTTGCTGACCGATCAGCCGGAGGTACATGCGCGCTTGGCCGAACTCTTCCGGCATGACTGGGAGACCGGCGAATAGCAATCCGCGTTCTATTCCTTCTTCTATCCAAGCATAAATCCTTACCGAATCCATACATTCAGTTTATATGCACTTCATCCGCCGCCGCTATCATGCATTCCGTACGTTAGATTTCTACCGGCCGACTGAGTCGGTCAAGGAGCAGATACATGTTTCGTTCATTGTTTGGCTATACGAATGAAGCGGCGCCCGTAAGTACGGATATCGCCG
>CAYZLP010000550.1:2935-4168 GCA_964478635.1 uncultured Caldilineaceae bacterium | reverse complement strand
CGGGTGCTTCCGGCTCGCGAGGCGGAATTGAGCATGCCGGTCGGCGGCATCGTCAGCGAACTCCTGGCGGCCGAGGGCGACATGGTCGAACAGGGCCAGGTTCTCCTGCGGCTGAACGACGCCCAGGCCCAGACGGCAGTGGCCCGGAGCCAGGCTGAGCTGCAGCGCGCCCAGGCTCAACTGGCCAGCCTCCTGGCCGGCGCCCGGACGCAAGAGATCGAGGCGGCAGAAGCCGCGTTGGCGGCCGCTCAAGCCCGCCTGGAGCGGCTGCGGGCCGGCGCAATGCCGGGCGATATGGCCGTGGCCGAGGCCCAAATCGATGCGGCCCAGGCAAGTCTGGCCAAGGTGTTGGAAGGAACGCCCGAGCAGCAGATCATTGCGGCGCGGGCCGATCTGGCCAATGCCGAAGCGGAACTCCAGCGGGCCCAGCGCGCTTACAACGACGTCAAATGGCGCAACGATGTGGGCGCCACGCCGGAAGCGGCCCAGCTCCAGGTCGCCACCAACAACTGGGAGGCAGCCAAGGCTCGCCTGGCCGATCTCCAAACCGGCGCAACCTCCGCCGATGTTGCCGGCGCACAAGCCCAGGTCCGGCAAGCCCAGGCCAATCTGGACCGGTTGGAGCTGACCTATCCCGCCGAAATTGCCGCGGCAGAAGCCGAAGCGCGTCAGGCCGAAGCCCAGCTCGAACTCCTGCTGGCCGGCGCCCGCACGGAGGAAATCGCCAGCGCGGAGGCAGACGTTGCCGCGGCGACGGCCTCCCTTCAACAGGCCCTTGTCAACCTGGCCGATCTTGAACTCAGGGCGCCTTTCGCCGGGGCCGTGGCTTTCCTGGAGCTTGAGGAAGGCGAGCAGATCAGCGCAGGTGCGCCCCTGCTGCAGCTGGCCGACTTGAACGAATGGGTTGTCTACACGGAAGATCTGACCGAACTCGACATCACCGGGATCGAGCCGGGAACGGGAACGACCCTCACCTTCGATGCCATCCCCGATCTGGCCATTCCCGGGACGGTCACGCGCGTCCGGCCCATCGGCGGAGACCTGCGCGGCGACATCGTCTACACGGTCGTTATCGAACCGGATAGCAGCGATGATCGGCTGCGCTGGAACATGACCGCCGTGGCCACTTTCCCGACGGAGTAAACTCATGTCGTTACCGCTTTTTCTGGCAGTCAAAGAAATCTGGCACAACAAGGGGCGCTTTCTGCTCATCAGCATGGTCGTCGCCTTGAT
>CAYZLP010000550.1:0-2835 GCA_964478635.1 uncultured Caldilineaceae bacterium | reverse complement strand
AGTTGGAGCGCAGCCGGGCCAACGAGGTCGTCATCGACGCCAACATTGCCGAACGCACCAATGTCGGCGTGGGCGACACCATCACCATCAAATCGATTCAGGGGACCAGCGAAGAGTTCTTTCAACTGGAGGTCATCGGCATCAGCGAAGGGCAATCGTACTTCCTCCAGCCCTCCGTGATCGTTCCCTACCTGACCTGGGAAAAGGTTCGTCCCCAGGGCAGCAGTGACGGCAGCGGCAATGGGGAGCTGATCTCAAATATCGTTGCCGTCAAGCTGAGGGATCCGAGTGAGGAAGCGCTCATGGCCGAACGCATCGAGCAGCAGGTGAGCGATACGGAAGTCGTGGATCGCGTCACTGCTTATGAAGCGGCGCCGGGCTATTCGGCCCAGCAGAGCACGCTCAATACCCAGCGCTACTTCTCTTTCTTCATCGGCATCCTGGTTCTAGGCGGCTTCTTCCAGATTCAGACGCTTCAGAAGGTGGCCCAAATCGGCATGCTCAAGGCCATCGGCACGTCGACCTGGTCCATTGGTCTCTCGGCCATGCTTCAGATCGTTCTGATCAATGCCCTGGGCGTCGTGATCGGCGCCATGGGCTCATTGGCCCTGGGTGCGTCGTTTCCGCCAGCCGTGCCCATCGAGTTTTCGCGCGACGCCCTGGTTGCGACGGTCGTTTCGCTTATGCTCATCGGCCCCATCGGCGGGCTGGTTTCGATTATCTACCTCTTGCGGATTGAGCCGCTCACAGCCTTGGGACTGGCCCAGTAGGCGACGGAAAAGACGAGGACTTTGTCATGACTGAAGCACTCCAAGCAAAGCATGTGACGAAAATCTATGGCGAGGGCGACAATGCCGTGAGGGCTGTGGACAACGTTTCCTTCAGCATCCAGTCGGGCGAATTCGTCGCCCTGGTCGGGCCGAGCGGCTCGGGCAAGACCAGCATGTTGGCCATGTTGGCCGGCTTGCTTAATCCGACCGAAGGGATCGTCGAAATCGGCGGCAAGAACATGAATGAACTGAGCGAAGCAAAGCGGACGCGCTTCCGGGGCGAGCACATCGGTTTTGCCTTCCAGTCCAGCAACCTGGTGCCCTATCTCAACGCCTTGGACAACGTCCAGCTCATGCTGCGCATCAATAGAATGAACACCAAAGCCAATCGCCAGCGTGCGCGCGATCTGTTGACCCGATTGGGGCTGGGCGATCGCATGAAAAACTATCCGGAGCAGCTGTCGGGCGGCCAGCGCCAACGCGTGGCCATCGCCCGGGCCCTGATCCACGAACCCGACGTAGTGCTCGCCGACGAACCGACGGCCAGCCTCGATACGGAACGGGCGAACGAAGTTGTGGCAACCTTCGCCGAGCTGATTCACGAGCAAGGACGCGCCGGGATCATGGTGACCCACGATCTGCGCATGTGCAAGTACGTGGACCGGGTAATTCAGATGGTTGACGGCCAGATCAGCGGGATCATCGATGACCGGGCAGCCATCGATCGCATGGCGGCCAGCAGCGAGTACCACGTGCCGGAAGTGGAAAGCGTGCTGGAGCCCTTGATGGCGTAAAGGTTGAAGATTGGAGAGTCAAGATTGAAGATCGAGACGGCGAGCTTTCCGGAAATCAAGGCGACAAGTCTGGCGGGAAAGACCTACCGGTTGCCCGGAGATTTTGAGGGCGAGATCAACTTGCTCTTTGTTGCGTTTCAGCGGTGGCACCAGGATTGGGTGGACACGTGGCTGCCTTTGGCAAAACAACTGGTGGCCACGCATGAAGGACTGAACTTCTATGAGCTGCCCACAATCCGGCGCATGAACCCCATCTATCGCTGGTCCCTGGACGCGGGCATGCGGGCCGGTATTCCCGATCAGCAGGCCCACGCGACGACGATCACGCTCTACCTGGACAAAGCCCGGTTTCGCGCGGCCCTCGACCTGCCGGGCGAAGAGACGATCTACCTGCTCCTGGTCGATCGCAGCGGCCGCGTGCTCTGGCGTGGCGAGGGACCACGCACCGATGAGGTTGCCGCCGCGCTGCAAAGCGCCATCAAAACCGCGCTCGATAGCGATCAGGCCTGAGCGCCGAACCCGCGCTTCTCCTCCTCCGTCCACTGGCAATAGGGATAGACGCTCAAGTTTGCATTGAAGTACCGGGGCAGGTGGGTGACCTCTGCCCCGATCCAGGGCGGCAGGGGTGCCGCCTGATCTTCCCGCTGCAACTCAACCTCGGCAAAGACAAGTCCGGCGTTGTCACCCCAAAACTCGTCGACCTCCCAGGTTAGCCCACCGAACTCAACTTTGCGCCGATCCTTTTCGATCAAAGGGCCTTCGCACAGGGTATCCAGCATCATCCGTGCGTCGTCCCACGGGATCTCATATTCGAATTCACTACGTGCTGCGCCGATCGAAACGCCCTTGATTGTCAGGAAGGCCCGGGCGCCGCTAGCGTCTTCGACGGTCCGTACTCGAACCGTGCGCGCCTTGTCGCGGCAAAGATAACCTTGCCTATAGCGAGCCGCAGGCGCACTCCGCCACGTATCGTCCAGCACCAGATACTTTCGTTCGACTTCTTGTGCCATGTCCCCTGTGCCCTGAGAATAGAACGATCCGCAAGCCAGCTTAACGATTTTGACACGCTTTCGCGATTTGGAATGTGATGGTAATATAAATACAACTGCCGCGCAACCTCTGCCCGGGGGATACCGCCGGGAACGGCGGGAACTTTTCATCCCATCCCTACGTATTGACTGACAGAGCTTGCTATTGATTTCGACTCGCAGAACGACACGTCTTCTTCGAACAGGCGTTTCGTTTTACGCGTCGTGTTTGCCCGACGCATC
>CAYZLP010000549.1:0-4168 GCA_964478635.1 uncultured Caldilineaceae bacterium | reverse complement strand
CAATGCGGCCCTGGAACAGGCCCGGGAACTCGCTCTACGCCGAGGAGCGAGCGCCATCCTCGTGTTGCCGGCAGATTTGCCCCACCTCTGCGCCGATGATCTTGTGCGGTTGGTTCAGTACGCAAATGCCGCCCCAAGCATGATCATCGCACCGAGCCGGGACGGCGGCACGAATGCGCTCCTGCTGCGTCCGCCCCGCCTGATTCCCTTCGCCTTCGGTGTTGATAGCTTTGCGCAGCATTTGACGCTCGCCCGCCGGGCCGGGATCTCTCCTGTCGTTGTCAATACGCCGACCCTGGCCTTCGATCTCGATAGCCCGTCTGACCTGCAAGAACTGCTGATGGAACGCGGATTGGGCGGATTGGGCGCATTTCCGCGGATAGAATATCCATCTTGATCCGCCCCCTGGACTGAATCCGCAGTCTATCCTTTCTTTTGGACGCCCATGAGGCCGGCAATGTATTGGTTGATGCCTTCGTCGACGGCATTGGGATGAATGGCCGAAATGGGGCCTTCCGGTTTGCTGCCGCTGATCACGCTGATCTGCTCGACGGGGAAGAGTTCCATGGTGCCGGCGAACTGGTTGACCAGCTCATCAAACTGCTCGATCAAGAATGCAGTGACGCCCTGGCCCTCGGCCGACTGCAAGATCTGAATGGTGCGGGTCAACTGATCCAACTCCGCCTGCCCCTGGCCCAGGATGCCGGCCGCTGCTGCTTTGGCCTCCTCACGCAACTTTTCCTGGGTGGCCAGGGCCGGCACGAAGAGGCTCGCCTCCAGTTGCGCTTTCACCATTTCGATGCGCTCCCGCTCGGCCTCAATTTGGGCATGAACGCCGGCCACTTCCGACTCGGCGTTACGTGCCGCCTCCTGAACGCCCACGGCGCTG
This sequence comes from uncultured Caldilineaceae bacterium, assembly GCA_964478635.1. Taxonomy (GTDB): domain Bacteria; phylum Chloroflexota; class Anaerolineae; order Caldilineales; family Caldilineaceae; genus JAGRCP01. Next base: position 3,279 of record CAYZLP010000549.1, on the reverse strand, counting down.
CGCTGGCGCTCTTCGGCCAGGCGCACCCGGGTCTCAGCCTCGATGCGCGCGCGCTCGTTTTCCAACTCACGCACGGTGACATCGGCCCGCCGGGCCTGCTGTTCCTCCTTGGCCGTGGCCCGGGCTTCCGCCTGCGCCACGCGCGATTGGGTATCGGCATTGGCCGTCTGCACCCGCTTGAGGAGGGCGATATAGAGATCGGGCTCCTCCACACCGTCCAGCCGATGATCGTCGACGTCGGCGATGTTCATGGTCGTAATCTCGAGGCCAATGCCCTCCAGGTCCGATTTGCAGACCTGGAGCATATTCTGAATGAGACGCTCCTTCTGGCTCATGACCTCTTCGGGCGTCATGGCGGCAATGGAGTCGCGCAGGTGTCCTTCGATAATCGACGTGGCGATGTCGTTGAGATTGGTCCAGTCATCGGTCAGATGCAGGATGCGCTTCACCGCATTGATCAGCCCCCGGTCCGACTTGGCCACCGCAAAGCTCACCGTAGCCGTCACCGTCAAGGGCACGATTCCTTTGGCAATGGCCGATTCCACCTCCACCGTCGTCGTCTGGGGCGTCAGGTCCATGGTGCTGAAGCGATTGATCAGCGGCAGGACAAAGACGCGACCGCCGCGGTAGGTTTCGAACGAGCCGCCCCGGCCGTGGACGACCCCGAGCTGACTCGGCGGGACCAACTTCATCTTGGAAATCAGTTGAATCGCCAGCGTTACGACAATCAGCAGAACCAGCACGCCGATAAAGATTGTCATCTTCCCTCTCCATTTATGATAGACTGCGGATCTATCGGATTAGACGGATTCACGCGGATTCTGTCCAAAACTCGGCATTCAGCAGGCACTATGCCCCTGAGCCGTTACTGCCGGCGGAGGCCGGCGCATCGCTGCGCATGAGGTCGCGCAGGCTGATGCCGAAGCCGGCGTCCAATTGTTCCAGGAAACTGACCATGGCGGCCGGTCCCCGGTTGACGGCCTGATTGAAGCCGTCTTCCTCATTGAGCACCAGGAGCTGACCCACAGACTGGGAGCGGGCATGGTTCTGATAGGCTTCAAAGAGTTCGGGCAGCTTGTTGAAGATCAGCACCAGCTTGGCCAGGTCGCCGTTTTCACGGAGCAGATCGGCCTTCTGCTGGAGCAAATCGTTGTAGGCCGCCTGGACGATCTCCACGGCTTCACCTTCGCCCGTGGCCACGGTTTCGGCGGCCCGGCGCTTGACTCCGGCTGCGAGCGTGACTTCAGACTGGTTGCGCAGCCGTTGCAGATCGACCTTCAGCTCCTCGACCTGGCGCTGTCCCTGGCTCTGGGCTTCGGCAATGGCGCTATCCGCCTCGAGTCTGGCCCGGTGCACCTCCGCTTCACACTGGCGGCGATAGAGCTCCAACTCCTGGCGAGCCGCCACGATGCGCTCGTTGGCCTGGCTCTCCGACACCTGCATCCGCCGCTGGGCATCCGATTCAGAGCGTTCGGCCCGGGCGGCCAGACGCGCTTCTTCCACTTCGACTTCTTTGCGCTTGCGGGAAAGGGTCTTGTTGGCCAGATTGGCGATGTAGTTGGACGTGTCCCAGATGCGCTGCAGCGAGACGGAGACCACGTCGATACCGAAGCTGCTCAGATCCTCCTGACAGTCTTCCAGCAGGACGCTGCGAAAGATTGCCCGCTCGCCCTCAGCATCGTTGACCTTCTCCGCCAAGTCTGCGCCGGTGTTCGTCACGTCCATGGGATTCGTCCCAATGGTCTTGCCCGCCAGTTCGGCCAGCTCCACGTCATCAACGTCCTCGGCGCTCTCCACCATGCCGATGGCCTGGAGGGGCGTGGTCTTATTCAGGGCGGCCCGGAAGTTGCCGATCATGGTCTGCTGAATCTGGTCCTGGATCTGATCCCGGGATTTGCCCAGCAGTTGCTGCACGGCGCTATAGAGCAGCGTTTCGTTCTCATCGTCGATGCAGACGCAGGCCGTTGCATCGGCGCCGACGTTGATGCCGTTGGCCGAGTTGACGCCGTCGATGCGCACGTTGATGGGCGTAATGGTCAGATCGATGGAGCGCACGCTCTGCAAGAAAGGAATGATGGCCGTCCAGCCTCCTTTCTGCAGCCGGAAGCCGTACTTGCGGCCGTCCACCTCCGTCTCCGTGCCTCCAGTAATCACCAGAATGTGATTCGACGGGCAGACGTGGATGATGGAGCGCAGGAGGCCGATCACCAAGAAAAACAACATAACGGCAAGAATGCCGCCAACAACCCCGGTCATGAATAACGCTCCTTTCAAACGTAGATGGACCGCAGATTAGGCGGATCGGACGCATAGTTCGGCTTCATCAAGAATCAGCGTGAATCCGCCCAATCCGTTCAATCCGCGGTCCATTACTCAACGAAAACGCAATCATCCGCCACCTGAACGATGCGGACAGTATCACCCTTTTGAAAACTGGCACCCTTGCGTGCAGCCCGGGCATAGGGCTCAAGGATGCTCATGCCCAGCTGGACACGGACCCGGCCAAGGGTGGTGTCGCTGAGGCCGACGAGGACCGTCGCCTGCTGACGCAGCAGTTCGTTACTGCGCACGGTCGAATCGGTGTCGCTCCGCTGGAAACGAAAGAAAGCCTGGGCGATGAAGACCGCGAGGGAACCGACGACCGCCGCCAGCAAGAGCGCGAGGGCGGGATTGCGCCCGCCGGCCATGGCAAACCAGCCCACCGGGCCAAACCCCAGGCAGAAGTAGACGAACATGCGCAGATAGGTGAGCGCGGACAAGACGGGACTGCCCTGGTCGCCCAAATGCCCCGCATGGGTATCGCCGGAACCAAACTCTTCGCCGGAATCCGGTGTCCAGTCCAGCTCTCCATCGTCAGCCCCGGCGGCCTCGCTGCCGTCACTCACGTCACCGACTTCACCCAGTTCTCCAAACTCACCGCCGGATTCACCACCGGCTTCGGCTGCCTCAGCACCGTCGCCACCCAGCAAACCGAGCATGTCGACGGCCACCACACCGACGCTGAAGATCGTCGCAGCGATGAAGAGTTGGCTGAGCAGGCGAGTATCAATGGCCTGGGTCGCCAGCGAAATCATCAATATCAGCACGATCAGGCCGATGACGCTGAAAAAGACGATACGGGTTCGGGTCATGCGCTTCATGGGAATTCCATCCTTCGGGACGACTCGTGCACGTATATGAGCACTCTATCGGGATTTGTTCTATTGTACTTGACCGCACCAAGACAGCGCAACGACATTCGGCTGACAGGCAGCGGGAAGTGCGCTATACTGCTTGGCA
>CAYZLP010000548.1:0-4168 GCA_964478635.1 uncultured Caldilineaceae bacterium | reverse complement strand
GAAATGTGCGAGGTGGATCTGGAAGATCCGACCTTCCATCTCCCCGATCTGCCCATTCCCGAAGGGTTCACCTATGAAACCTATCTGCGCCACCTGACGGAGGATGGATTGGCCCGCCTCTACGGCGAAAGGGCCAAGGATAGTGATGTGCAGGAGCGCAAGGAGCGGGAGCTGCGCATCATCCACGAAATGGGCTTTGACGTTTACTTCCTCATCGTGGCCGATCTCTGCGACTTTGCCCGCAGCCGCAATATCTGGTGGAACGTACGCGGTTCCGGCGCCGGCTCGCTGGTGGCCTACTGCACCGGCATCACGGGCCTGGACCCGCTCAAGAACAACCTGATTTTCGAGCGTTTTCTCAACCCGGGCCGCGTCAACATGCCCGACTTCGATCTCGATTATCCCGACGACCAGCGGGAAGAAATGATTCGCTATACGGTCGAAAAGTACGGTAGCGATCAGGTCGCCCAGATCGTCACCTTCGGGCGCATGAAGGCCCGGGCGGCCATCCGCGACGTGGGTCGGGCCAAGGATATTGCCCTGACCGAAGTGGACAAGATCGCCAAGATGATCCCGGCCATTCCCGGCAAGCCGGTCACCATCAACGATGTCCTGACCGAAGGTCACGAGTTCTACAACCCCGAATTAGTACAGCTCTATCAGTCGAGCGATTGGGTCCGGGAGCTGGTCGACACTTCCATGCAACTCGAAGGCGTAGCCCGCCACGCCGGCATCCACGCGGCCGCGGTCATCGTGGCCGATCGGGAGTTGGAGCACTACACGCCCCTCATGCGGGGCACGAAATCGACCATTACGGAGACCATCGCCCAATACGAATTTCCGATCCTCGAATCCATCGGCCTGCTCAAGGTTGATTTCCTGGGTTTGAGCACCCTTTCGGTCGTACGCGAGGCCGGGCGACTTGTCAAAGAACGCCACGACATCGACTACAACCTGAGCAACATCCCCTTTGAGGGGGAAGAGGCGGCCGAGGCCTTCAAGCTCCTTTCCAGCGGCGAAGTGAGCGGCGTCTTCCAGGTCGAAAGCCAGGGCATGCGCCGCGTGCTCACGGAGATGAAGCCCAGCGCCTTCGAGCACATTATCGCCACGATCTCCCTCTACCGCCCCGGCCCGTTGGAGTACATTCCCCAGTTTATCCGGCGCATGCATGGAGACGAGGAGGTCGCCTTCAAGCACGAGGCGTTGGCCCCCATTCTGGCCGAAACCTACGGAATCATCGTCTATCAGGAACAGATCATTCAGATTTTGAGCCAGCTGGCCGGCTATACGCCCGGCGACGCCGACTTGGTCCGCCGGGCCATCGGCAAGAAGAAAGCGTCCGAGATCGAACGTCACAAACAGATCTTCATCGAAGGCTGCGAAGGGAACGGCATTCCCAAAGCAACAGCCACCGCCATCTATGAAGACATCGAGTTTTTCGCGCGGTACGGTTTTAACAAATGCTTGCCCGGTGATGTGGAAGTTGTCGACGCCGCCACCGGTCGCCTGATCCGCATAGAGGAACTCTATGACGAAACGTGCGCCCTCGACACAACCGTCACCTGCGACACAGGAAGTCTGACGCTTGGACACGGTCGCGTGCGCGCCGTGATGGACAATGGCGTCAAACCAGTCTACCGGTTGACGACCGGCCTGGGCCGCACCATCGAAGCAACCGACAACCACCCCTTCTATACCTTTGACGGCTGGCGGCAGCTCGGGGAACTCTCGACGGGAGACATGATTGCCGTGCCCCGCACCCTTCCGGTGGAAGGAACGTGCGAGTGGCCGGAGCATGAGGTCATTGCCCTGGGGCATCTTCTGGCAGAAGGGAATCTCTGCCATCCCCATTCAGTCTATTTCTATTCGCAGGATCCGGAACAGGTTGAGGACTACGTCCGTGCGGCCGAACGCTTTGCCAACGTCACCTGTTCCATCGCCCTGCATCGGGAAACCTATTCGGTCTACGCCAGACGCATCGAGCGAGCCAAGCCGCCGGGGATTGTATCGTGGTGCAAATCGCTGGGCATTTGGGGCAAGAATGCCCGGGAAAAGGAAATCCCTGCCGCCGCCTTTGAGCTGACGAATGCACAGTTGGCCCTGTTGGTGGCGCGCATGTGGGAAGGCGACGGACACATCAACGTCCGAGGACGCAGTCTCTTCTATGCGACTGCGTCTGAGCGGCTGGCTCAGCAACTGCAGCACATCTTCCTGCGTTTCGGCATCATCAGCAAGCTGCGCACGGTTGAGTTCCCCTACAAGGACGGACGAATCGGTTACCAGCTTTTCATCACAGGAAATGAGAATCTGGGCAAATTCCGTGACGCCTTTGGTCTCCATTTCCTGAGCGAGACACGGCGCACTCAGTTGGATTCAGTGGTATTGGAAACGATCGGATCATGGTCTACGAAAGACGTCGTGCCCCTGGGCGTCAAAGAAGCGGTGCGCTCGGCCAAAGCGGAAGCCGGCGTCACCTGGGAGCAATTGAACGACGCGTGCGGCGTGGCCCAGCGTGAATTCTATCCGACCGGCGCCGGCGGCAAGAACGGCTTTGCGCGCCAGACCATTGGTCGGCTGGCAGACTACTTCGATTCTCCAGACCTGCGCCGCCATGCCGAAAATGACATATATTGGGACAAAGTCGTTTCGGTCGAGTATGTGGGCGAGAAACAAACCTTTGATCTTGAAGTCCCGGGCACGCACAATTTCGTGGCCAACGACATTCTGGTACATAACAGTCACGCTGCCGACTATGCGGTCATCTGCGTGCAGACGGCCTATCTCAAGGCCCACTTCCCCGTGGAGTATATGGCGGCGTTGCTGCTCATCGAGCGGGACAAAACGGAGAAGGTCACCAACTTCATCAACGAATGCCGGCGCATGGGCATCGACGTGCTGCCGCCGGACATCAACTACAGCGGGTTGGACTTCGAAATCCAGGAGCTGCCCGAGGAGACCGAGAGCCAGGCCCACCGGGATCCTTACATCGGCTACGCATTCCCCGTGCCCGAAGGCAGCGCCATTCGCTTCGGCATGGCCGCCATCAAAAATGTGGGCGAAGGACCCGTCAAGGTCATCATCGATGCCCGCAACGAAGGCGGCCCCTTTGTCAGCCTGGATGATTTCTGCGATCGCGTCGATCTGCGCCAGGTGAGCAAGCGCGCGCTGGAATTTCTCATCAAGGCCGGCGCGCTGGACCGCTTCGGCAAGCGCAGCCAGCTCCTGGCCGTCCTCGATCAGATGGTGGCCCACTCGGCCGGCATCCACGCCGCGCGGGAGAGCGGCCAGCTCTCCATGTTCGACCTCATGGAGACGCCGACCCAAACCGCAGCGTCCGCCATTCGCCTGCCCGACATCGAAGAGGCAAAAGGGCGGGAGCGGCTCCAGTGGGAAAAGGAACTCCTGGGCGTCTACACCATGAGCCATCCGCTCCAGCACCTGAGCATCGACATCGGCAAGGTGGTCACCTGCGCGAGCAACGAGCTGGACGAACGGTATGACGGCAAGAATGTCACCATGGCCGGCATGATCGCCGACGTGCGGGTGATCAATACCAAGAAGGGCGACCAGATGGCCTTTGTGCAGCTGGAAGATCTGCAAGGCCAGTGCGAAGTCGTCGTCTTCCCCCGCACCTACGCCGAGTATAAGGAGAAACTGCAGCCCGACACCATTGTCCTGGTGAAAGGCAAGGCCCAAACCCGGGAAGGTTCCACGAGCGTCCTGGCCGACAGTCTCCAGAACTACGTGGACCAGGCCAAGGCCATTGCCAGCGAGGATGACAACAAGTATCAGTCGACCTTGCTGGATGTTGCGCCGACCATCAATGGCGTCGCCTTTGCCTATACGGAAGATGCCGATGGTGATGCCATGGACGACGACTTGGCGTCCGAACTTGAAAACGACGACGCGAAGCCGGCCCTCAGGCACGCCGGCCCCGGCGAAATCGCCAATTTGAACAGCGTCCTGGCCGAGGAAGAGGTCATGCCGACGGGCGAAGCCAATCCGTTCCGCAATGAGGCGCCGGCGTGGGCGCAGGGGGATGGTGAGGCTCAGGCGAAGGTTGAGAGTTTGGAGGAGGAAACGCACGTGGAAGATACGGACGCTGAAAATACGGATGCTGAGAATGCGGATGCTGAGAATACGGATGCTGAGAGGAAGGATGAGCCGG
>CAYZLP010000547.1:0-4171 GCA_964478635.1 uncultured Caldilineaceae bacterium | reverse complement strand
GCCAGAGTGCTGGGCATGGACCCCACGGTGGACGGTCCGGCCATCCGGCAGCGCACGGGCGTGTTGACGGAAAACCCGGCCCTGGACGATCGCCTGACGGGCCGCACCAATCTCGCGCTCTATGCCCAGATATTTGGCGTGCCCCGGCATGAGTTGGATGCTCGGGTCGCTGCGCTGCTGGACCGTTTTGCATTGACCGACCGGGCCGACGACAAGGTCGGCGGCTACAGCAAAGGAATGCGCCAGCGCCTGGCCCTGGCCCGGACCCTCATTCACGAGCCCGAGGTCATCTTTCTCGATGAGCCGACCGCCGGCCTGGATCCGGCAGTCACGCGTGAAGTACACGATCTGATCCTGCGTCTGAGCCGGGAGGAGCAGCGCACCATCTTTCTCTGCACCCACAACCTGGTCGAAGCCCAGCGCCTCTGCACAGAGGTGGCCGTCCTGGCCCGGGGCCGCCTTCTGGCTCTGGGATCGCCCCGCTCGCTCGGGCGCCAGTATGCCCTCCGTCAGCGCGTCACCATCCAGGCTCCCCCGGAGCAGGCAGCGCGCCTCATGGCCCTTGCCCAGGAAATGACCGACGTCGAAGCTTCTGCGGACGAGAGCGCCCCCGGCCGCGTCCTGGTCCAGGGGATCGAAGAGGCGGCCGTTCCCGAATTGGTGCGCCGCCTGGTCGCCCACGAAGTGGATCTCCAGGCCGTCATTCCGGCCGAGTCCACCCTGGAAGACGTCTATTTCGCGCTGCAGGAGGAGGTGTTGCCATGAACTGGCCCGCGGTGCGCGGCATCATTCGCAAGGATCTGCTGGTTGTGAGCCAGTCCAAGGCGGTCGTGATCCCCATGATCGTGGTGCCCCTGGTCATCGTCGTCCTGATGCCGCTGCTGATCGGCGTGCTGGCCCGCCTGGCCGGCGATGAACTGGCCCAGGAAGTGCCGGTCATGTTCGCGGGCGCGCCGCCGGTCATTGCCGATCAGCTGGCCGGGTACACGGCCGAGCAGGCGGCCGTCTACCTCTTTCTGGTCTACACCTTCGCGCCCCTTTATCTGATCCTGCCCCTCATGGTCTCCAACGTAATCGCCGCGGATAGCTTCGCCGGGGAAAAGGAGCGCAAGACCCTGGAGGCTCTGGTCTATACGCCGACGACCGATCGGGAGTTGCTACTGGCCAAGCTGCTGGCCGCCTGGATCCCGGGGATTCTCGTGGCCTGGCTCAGTTTTATCGCCTACGCCGTCGTCGCCAACGCTGCGGTCTGGTCCGTCATGCAGGAGATCTTCTTCCCCACACCCATGTGGTGGATCCTGGTGCTCTGGGTGGCGCCGGCCGCGGCCGGTCTGGGGCTTATGGCGTCGGTGCTGGTCTCGGCTCGAGTCACGACCTTCCAGGAGGCATATCAGTTGGGCAGCGTCGTCGTCCTGCCCGTCGTCGCCCTCATGGTGGCCCAGATGGCGGGCCTGCTCTATTTCGACTTGCGCGTGGTCTTTTTCCTGGGTCTCTTCCTCTGGTTGCTGGACGGGGCCCTGCTCTGGTACGGCGCACGTACCTTCAGCCGCAGCGAACTCGTCGCGCGGCTGTAGCCCGAACGCCAATTTTCTCGGAAACGGACCGCGGTAAAGCCCGGATGGAACGGATTTCTACGGATTCTCTTTGGCCATTATCCGTCAGATCCGCCCCATCCGTGTTCTATCAAGCATGGGCTGTATGGTTACGGGTGCATTTCAAGCTGGAGGCGCTTCTGTCATGCTGAGTGGGTCTGCCCGATACTTTTTCCGTCAATTCGGTCTAGCGAAGCATCTCGTCCTTGCTTGCCCCGAGACTGAATTGCACCCTATGGTTTGCAGTTGCATTGAATTTTGCACCTGATCGCGCTATGATGGAATTGTGCCGGTACGCGGCCCGTCATACGGCCGCTCAATCGATTGGGAAATCATGACGACAAATCGCCAGGCAGATTCATCTTTGTCCGTTGCTAATGAGAGTGACGCCAACGGAGCGGCGCCCGCCTCAGACGTTGCGCCCCACAGGCCGCCGCCGGTGACGATTCCCCGGGCCGTGAATCCCGTGCCGGTGGAACCCGACGACGAGCTGGCCCTCAGCGACCCCGCCCTCTATTTTAATAAGGAGCCGAGCTGGATCGACTTCAATTGGCGGGTGCTGGCATTGGCCATGGACGCGCGCACGCCCCTTCTGGAGCGGGTGAAATTCGTCGCAATCACGGCCAACAACCTGGACGAGTTCGTCCAGAAACGCGTCGGTGGCCTGAAGCGTCAGGAAGCGGCCGGCGTGCGCGAGCTCTCGGTTGATGGACGTACTCCCACCGAGCAGCTGGCCTTGTTGCGCGACGCCATCGAAATCATGCATGCCCGTATGACCGCCGTCTGGGAAGGAGAGCTGAAAGCCCTCACCGCCGAGAAGGCCAACATTCACGTGCTGCGCTACCGCGATCTGCGGACGGGAGAAAAACGCGAGCTGGCCGACTACTTCCGCCAGCAGATCTACCCCATCCTCACGCCGCTGGCAGTCGATCCCGGGCATCCCTTTCCCTTCATCTCGAACCTGAGCCTTTCGTTGGCGGTCGTCATGCGCCATAAACGCACGGGCACCACTCACTTCGCTCGCCTCAAGCTGCCCAAGGAACGCTGGATCACCGTCTCGCCCTGGGCCGACAATCGTACCTATGCCGGCGACGACGCAGTGCGGCTGCTGCCGGTGGAGGAGTTGGTTGCCGCCCACGTCGATGAACTCTTCCCCGGCATGGAAATCCTGAGCGCCCATCCCTTCCGCATCACGCGCAATGCCGATGTGCGCCGCGATGAGGAGGAAGCCGACGATCTCTTGGAGATGATTTCGGACGAACTCCGGGAACGCCGCTTTGCCAAGGTGGTGCGGCTGGAGGTCGACCGCACCATGCCCGACTACGACCGACAGTTGCTCATCCGGGAACTGAATCTGGGCGCACAGGATGTCTACGCCGTCGATGGGCTCCTCGATCTGACCGGTCTCTTCGCCGTCGCGGCCACCCACCGGCCCGACTACCAGTACGCACCCTGGGAGCCGGTCGTACCCGAGCGGCTTAGCCATGAGGGCGAGACCAAGGACACCCAGGACATTTTCGCCATCATCCGCCAGGGCGATCTGCTGGTCCATCACCCGTATGACTCCTTTTCGGCCAGCACGGAGCGTCTCCTGGCTGAAGCTGCGCAGGATCCCCGGGTCCTGGCCATCAAGCAGACGCTTTACCGGACGTCCGACCAATCACCCATTATCCAATCCCTCATGCAGGCGGCCGAGCGGGGCAAGCAGGTGGCCGTGCTGGTGGAGGTCAAGGCGCGCTTTGATGAGGCCAACAATATCGAGTGGGGTCAGCTGCTGGAAAATGCCGGCGTACACGTTACCTACGGCGTCGTGGGCCTGAAGACCCACACCAAGGCGACCCTCATCGTGCGCCGCGAAGGGGACGCCATTCGCACCTATTGTCATATCGGGACGGGCAACTATAATTCCAATACGGCCCGCCTTTATACGGATCTCGGGTTGTTGACCTGCCGTCCCGAACTCGGGCGAGATCTGGTGAATCTCTTCCATTTCCTGACCGGTTACGCGCCGGAGCAGCGCTACGAGAAGGTCCTGGTTGCGCCGGAGCACATGCGCAACCGCTTCGAGGCCCTTATCGAGCGGGAAATGGAGCACCAGCGGGCCCACGGCACGGGCAAGATCGTGGCCAAGATGAATGCTCTGGACGATCGCAAAATGATTCAACTGCTCTATCGAGCGTCGCAGGCCGGCGTCCAGATTGACCTCATCTTGCGCGGCCACACGACGCTGCGCCCCGGTCTGCCCGGCTACAGCGACAACATCCGCATTGTCAGCATCCTCGGTCGCTTCCTGGAGCATGACCGAATCTTCCATTTTCACAACAACGGCGATCCCGTCACCCTGATCGGCAGCGCCGATTGGCGAAATCGCAACCTGAACAGCCGGGTGGAACTCATCACGCCGGTGGAAGACGCTGCTCTTCAACAGAAGCTGGTGCACATCCTCGACCTGGCTCTGGCGGATAATCGCCTGGCCTGGGACGTGGACGGCGATGGCCAATACCGCCTGCGCATGCCCGCCCCCGACGAGCCGACCTACAATTTTCACGATACCCTCATGCAAGAGGCGTTGGCCGCAG
>CAYZLP010000546.1:0-4174 GCA_964478635.1 uncultured Caldilineaceae bacterium | reverse complement strand
GAACTGGAGACCATGACCGCTTTGGCCGGCTCTACGGCCCTGCTCTGTCTCCAGGAGTATGTGGGCGACCAATATTCCGCCACACTGTATGAGCTGTTTGCCCAGGAAATCACGGCCGGACTCGACGATCTGGAACTGGCCGAAGCTAGTTCCGTCGACGTCAGCGCTCTGGACATTCACGGCAAGGGCCTGACCGGGCTGAGCGTGATCATTGTCTCGCAACTCGTGCGACGCGTTTCGCTGCGCCTGAGTCGGGAAGTGGGCGAGCGGGTTGCAGGCCGCGTGGTTGGGCGGGTGGTCGGCCGGCTTGGTTCATCGCTCGTACCGCTGGCCGGCTGGCTGATCGGCGCTGGTCTCATCGTCTGGGATCTGGTCGAGGGCAGCCAGGGGGCCCTGCCGCAGATCGAGCAGGCGCTGACTAGCCCCGAGGTCAAGGCGGCCATCGCCGACGAGTTGGCCGCCGGAGTAGAAGAAGAACTCCGCAGCGAGATGCAGGTGATTGCCGGGGTCATTGCCAATGACATGGTGGAGGAGTGGCGGCTCTTTTGCACACGCTACCCTTACCTTTGCTCGCTGCCGGAAGAGAATGAGTCGTTCCGGGTGATTCTCGACACCACGCCCGTTCAGGAATTGGCGCCGTTGTCCGGTCTTGTCGACGCATATATGGAAACCATGGGCCGGCTGGCGCTGGAGGATGCAGTCGCCACCGGACTATTCGAGCGGATGCTGGCCGCACCGTCCCTGGCCAGCGCCGTCATTCGGTCAACCGAGTCGGTGGAAGGCGCAGCCGCATGGCTGGAGCGTGCGGGCGACGATGCCGCGGCAGTCTTGGCATCTGGCGTCTATGCCCACTTCGCCGCCGACGAACTCAACGATGAGGAACTGACCGCGCTGCTTGCGCTGGGCGATCCCGCTGCGGTCGCTGCCCTGGCCGAGCTTGCGCCCACGGTGCGGCGGGCCCTGCTGGATGCGCGTCCGGCAGATGTAGCTGCCGTGGTCAAGCGTCTTCCGCCGGGCGAACTAACCTGGCTTGTCGACCACGCAGCAGTGAGCGGGGCGTCCCTGCCCCGATTGGTCCGGGATGTGGCTGCCGAAACGATGACCACGGCCGACCTGCGTGCCAGGGCGACTGCCCAGGCCGACACCGCAGCAGTTGCTGCCGCCGAGCCGGAAGCTGCAGGCGAACCTGACGCCACCACCCATGAGGATCCTGTCGATGAAACCGGGCAGCAGGGCCGCCAATTCTTACCGGACAGCCCGATTTTGGCCGTGGCCCTAATCTTGCTGCTCATTCTTGCCGGCGTGGGATTGTTTTTCCGTGCGCGATATGGTATAAATCGGTACTAGGCGGATTCTATCTTGCTCACATGATGGAAGAACCTCTTGCCGATCAGCCTCTGTTGTCTGCCCCTTCAACGTGGAAGGAATTGAGTCGCAGCTGCTCCAACATTTGCCAAGTTGATGCACCAATGATTGGCCGGAACCCACCACAGAGAGGGTGTTGCCCAGGTTAATGGGGACAGAAACCTCTGCCGGTAGTTTCGCTGCCAACATTTTACGGACAATGACTCAGTCATGTTGTGCGTTCAGGATATGGCCGCAACATGTTTTTGGCCATGAGAGGAGTAGTCACGTTGAAGGATCTTCGCCGTTCTCAATCACAGATCGCTGCTGTTCAACAATCCGCGCAAGGCGCTATGCTCGACGGCGGCCACGGCCTGCCCGCCAAGCAAGGTCTCTACGACCCGCGTTTCGAACATGACGCCTGCGGCATCGGGTTCGTGGCCCATGTGGAGGGCAAGCGTTCCCACCGGGTGCTGGAGATGGGTTTGGAGGCGCTCTGCAACCATGCCCACCGCGGGGCCGTCGCAGATGACCGGAAAACCGGTGACGGCGCCGGCATCCTGACCCAGTTGCCCCATGAGTTCTTCAACCGCGAATTGCGCCGCATGGGCGTGGAGCCTGTGGCGCCGGCCGACCTGGCCGTCGGACAGCTCTTCCTCAACCGGCAAAATGGTGAAGACCGGGCCCAGGCCCGGGAGATCATTCGCTCCGTATTGCGCGAGCTGAAGCTCGAGGTGCTTACCTTCCGCTCGGTGCCGGTCATTGAGAGCGCCCTGGGCGAGCGGGCCGAGAAGAGCCGCCCGTGGATGGCCCAGGTCATTCTGCGCCGGACGGAAGAGGCCTGCGAGGCCGGCGACGATTTTGAACGTCTTCTCTATGTCGCACGCAAGAAAATCGCCCACCATGCCCGGGTAGCCGGCGTGCAGCGTCTCTACACACCCAGCCTGAGCAGCCGGACCATCGTCTACAAAGGCCTGGTGCTGGCCGAGGAACTGGAGCATTTCTACCCGGATCTTTCCGATCCTGACTTCAAGACGGCCATTGCGGTCTTCCACCAGCGCTACAGCACCAATACTTTCCCCACATGGGAACGGGCCCAGCCCTTCCGCTTGCTCTGCCACAACGGCGAGATCAATACCCTCCAGGGCAACGTCAACTGGATGATCGCGCGCCAACCTGATTTGCAGAGCCCCTATTGGGAGGATGTCGCCTACGATCTGGATCCCATCATCGGGCTTGAGGGCAGCGACAGCGGCAAGCTGGACAACGTGCTGGAACTGCTCGTGCGCGGCGGCCGCGATGTGCGCCATGCCGCCATGATGATGGTGCCTGAAGCGTGGGAGCGCATGCCCGAGGGCGAGATGACGCCCGAACGGCGCGCCTTCTACGAGTATCACAGCGCCCTGATCGAGCCCTGGGACGGTCCCGCGGCCGTGACCTATACCGACGGCCGGATCGTCGGTACGCTACTCGACCGCAACGGTCTGCGCCCAGCCCGCTACGTCGTATTGGATAATGGCTTCGTCATCAGCGCCAGCGAGATGGGCGCTGTCCGCTATGAGGAAGATCGGGTCATCCGCAAAGGGCGTATCGGCCCCGGCCAGATCTTCTGTGTCGACACGACCCGCGGCGTCATCATGAACGATGAGGAAATTACCCAGTACTTCGCCGCGCGACGGCCCTATGATAAGTGGGTCAAGAGCAACCTCGTACGGCTGGAGGAACTGCTTGGAGACGTAGCGGAAGGCAGCGCGGGCGAGACGGCCAATGGGCATCGCGACGTGAACGGCCGCAACGGTCGTGCCCGCGCTGTCGCGCCGGAGCCTCTCTCCAATCGGCAGGCATCCTTCGGCTACACGCGGGAAGAGCTGATCGTCGTCCTGCGCCCCATGGTGTCGGACGCCAAGGAACCCGTCGGCGCGATGGGCGACGACACGCCTCCGCCCGGCATGAGCAAGCTACCCCGGCCCCTCTTTCACTACTTCAAACAGCGTTTCGCCGAGGTGACCAACCCGCCCATCGATCCCCTGCGCGAAGAATTGGTCATGAGCCTGCGGGTGCTCCTGGGCAAGCGCGTGAATCTGCTATCAGAGGAGCCGGCTGCGACGCGGCTGATCGAGTTAAAGTCGCCGGTCTTGCTACCCCACCAGGTACAGGCGCTGCAGGCCATGGAGGAGTCTGAGTTCCGCAGCGCCACGGTCCACGCGACCTGGCCGGCGCCCGGTGGCGAAGTCGACGGGGCAGAGGCAGGCGCGGCCCTGGAGGCGGCTGTGGAGCGGCTCTGCCGCGCGGCAGAAGAGGCCGTGCGTGACGGCGCAAGGCTGCTTTTCATCAGCGATGAGAGAGCCGATGCCCATACGCTGCCCATTCCGTCCTTGCTGGCCGCAGGGGCGGTGCACCATCACCTGATTCGCAAGGGCATCCGCATGCATGCCAGCCTCATCGTGGCCAGCGGCGAACCGCGCGAAGTCCATCACGTTGCTGCCCTGATTGGTTACGGCGCCAATGCGGTATACCCCTATCTGATCTACGAAACCATTGAGGACCTGGTACAGGAAGATCGCAAGCTTCAGCACCTGACGCCATTGCAGGGTTACCGGCATTTTGCCAAGGCGGTCGACAAAGGCCTCTTCAAGATCATGAGCAAGATGGGCATCAGCACCATCGACAGCTACTGCGGCGCGCAAATCTTTGAAGCCCTGGGTATCGGTCCCGAACTGCTGGAAACGGCCTTTGTAGGAACACCCAGCGTCCTGGGCGGCGTCAGTTTTGCCAGCGTTGCGGAGGATGTACTCGCGTGGCACCGCTACGGCTACCCCGACGGCGATGC
>CAYZLP010000545.1:0-4177 GCA_964478635.1 uncultured Caldilineaceae bacterium | reverse complement strand
CCAGGGAGCCGCTGCCCGCCAGCGTATTGATGACGCCGGCCAGAATGCCGGCGCCGATGGCAAGCAGGTAGATGTACCAGGGAAAGGACATGGTAATGGTTAATTGAAAATGGTGAATTGTGAGTTGTTAATGACTGCTTGTCGCACCGCGCTGCGTTCAAGCAAGGGTTGGGACGATTTGGGCCAGGCGTTCGACTGTTTTCTCAAGGTCGTCCATGCCGGTGGCGATGCTGAAGCGGATGTGGCCTTCGCCGGCCGCGCCGAAGGCGACGCCGGGCGTGGTGGCGATATGGGCTTCCTCCAGCAGGATCTGGGCCAGGGTCAAGCTGTCCTTGTCGGTAGCCGT
Organism: uncultured Caldilineaceae bacterium; assembly: GCA_964478635.1. Classification (GTDB taxonomy): domain Bacteria; phylum Chloroflexota; class Anaerolineae; order Caldilineales; family Caldilineaceae; genus JAGRCP01. The sequence goes on along the minus strand of CAYZLP010000545.1, from coordinate 3,831 downwards.
GAACTTGGGAAAGATGTAGAATGCGCCTTCAATGGGCGCACACTCGATGCCCGGGATCTCCTCCAATGCGTCGAGCATGAAGCGCCGCCGCGCAGCATAGGCGGCCACCATCTCGCGTACGCAATCCTGGGGGCCGTTGAGCGCAACCGCGCCGGCCGTCATGGTGAAGCTGGCTGCAGAGGTAATGCTCTGCGTCTGAAGGGTCCGGGCCAACTTGATCAGCGGCTGGGGCCCGGCCATCCAGCCCAGGCGCCAGCCCGTCATGGCATAGCCCTTGCTGAAACCGTTGACGATGATGGTGCGCTCGGCCATGCCCGGCTCCGCAGCCGGACTGTCGTGGACCGCGCCGTCATACAGAATGTGTTCGTAGATTTCGTCGCTGAGCACATAGAGGTCGTGCTCCGTGGCAACGGCTACCAGCGCGTCTATCTCCTCCCGGGTAATGACCCGCCCCGTCGGGTTGTTGGGGCTGTTGACCATGATGAGCTTGGTCCGCTCGGTTATGTGCGCCTCCAGCGCAGCCCGGGTGATGCGGAAATTGTCCTCGCTGGGCAGGGACACCCGGACGGGCGTCGCGCCTTGGAGGGTCACCATGGGGCCATAGCTCACCCAGGAAGGATCGAGGATCAGGGCCTCGTCGCCGGGATTGAGCGTCACGGCCAGCGTGGCATAGATGGCCCACTTGCCGCCCGGCGTCACCATGATCTGGTCGGGCGTGACGTGGACGTTGTTCTCTCGGGCCAGCTTGCCCACGATGGCTTCCAGGATGGCGGGCGATCCCCAGGATGTGGGGTAGTGGGTATCGCCCGCGAGCATGGCCTCGTGGGCCGCGGCAATGATGTGGGCCGGCGTGTTGAAATCGGGTTCACCGCCGGCCAGGTTGACGACGTCGACGCCCGCAGCCTTCAGCTCGCGCCCCTTCTGCATCATCATGGCCGTCACCGATGCGGGCACCGAGCCGATGAGCGTGGAAAGTGGTTTCATAGATGGTTCCTCAAGCCCCCAGCACGTCCGCAATCGCGCTACACAAATAGTCCATATTCCCTTCCGTCATGCCGGCCACGTTGATGCGGCCGGAACCGACGATGTAGATGGAGTATTTGTCGCGCAGGGCGGCCACCTGGTCGGGATTGAGACCGGAGAAGGAGAACATGCCCCGCTGTTGGGCAATGAAGTCAAAATCCTGGTCGACGCCCTTCTCGTTGAGCGTCTCGACGAAGAGATGGCGCATGCTGTTGATGCGATCGCGCATGGCGGAAACTTCGGCTTCCCACTGGGTGCGTAGTGCGGGATCGGTCAGCACGGTGGTGACGATCGCACCGCCGTGGGCCGGCGGGTTGGAGTAGTTGGCCCGGATCCGCTTCTTCACCTGGCTGAGCACGGCCTGGGCCGAGTCGGCATCGGGCGCCACGACGGTCAAGGCGCCGACGCGCTCGTTGTAGAGACCGAAATTCTTGGAGTAGGAGCTGGCAATCATGAGCTCCGCACCTGGCCGGGCCAGGGTGTGGAGGCCCAGGGCGTCTTCTTCCAGCCCCTGGGCGAAGCCCTGGTAGGCAAAGTCGAGGAGGGGCAGGATACCCTGCTTCTGGACGACGGCAGCGACTTGCTCCCACTGCTCCGGCGTCAGATCGACGCCCGTGGGATTGTGGCAGCAGCCGTGGAGCACTACCACGTCGCCTGCGGGAATCTCCCCCAGCGCAGCCAGCATGGCCTTGAAAGCCACGCCGTTGGCGGCCTTGTCGAAATAGGGATAGGTTGCGGTCTCGACTCCGGCCGCGGCAAAGATGGACGGATGGTTGGGCCAGGTTGGATCGCTGAGCCAGACCCGCTTGCCGGGCAGCATCGTGGCGATGAAGTCTGCGGCCACGCGCAGCGCGCCCGTCCCGCCGGGCGCCTGGGCCGTCACCGCGCGGCCGGCGGCAACAACCTCATGATCTGCGCCGAAGAGCAACTCCTGGGTCGCCGCGGCGAAGGCCGGTGAGCCGTTGATGGGCAGATAGCTCTTGGTGTCTTCACCGGCCAGAATGCGTTCCTCGGCCGCCTTGACCGATGCCAGGATCGGCGTCTTGCCCGTGGCGTCTTTGTAAACGCCCACGCCGAGGTTGATCTTGTTGGGATTGCTGTCGTTCTTGAAGGCCTCGGTGAGCCCCAGAATGGCGTCTGGCGGTGCGGCTTGGATGATTTCGAGCATGATGATTCCTCACGCAAATGGGTTAGTTGAAAGCTCAAATGATTCTCGATATTGTAGATCAATATCCGCCAATCGGCCCTATCAAAATTCGTTTCGTTTGAAATCGGTATCTCCTGTCGGAGTGACAGTCACTGGCACAAGCGAGTCTGGTCAGTCCAAATTCGTTCTGCCAGTGACTGTCACTCCGACAACACGTCTGTTCTTCTATGGACTTGCATTCAGAAAGGTTCCCAGGCCAAGGGAAAGGGCGTTTTTTCGGAAAAGATCACTCGTGTCCACTTGTCAACAATACAACTCGGCGCCGAATCCGCATGGCGCGCCCCTCGTAACCTGAGCCTGCTTGTACTGAGCTTGCCGCAGTGTCGAAGGCGGGAAGCGCCAATTCTCTCGCCAAGCCCCTTCGATCCGCGTGTTAGTCGACAAACAGATCGACGAAATCAAACTTCTCCACGTCCACCAATCCCCGATCCGTCAACTTCAGTTTGGGGATAACCTCTAACGCCATGAAACTCATGGCCATGAACGGATCGTGCAGGCGGGAACCCTGGCCGGCGGCGGCCGCCAGGAGGTCGTCATACGCGGCGCGGACTTCGGCCACGGGACGGTCGCTCATGAGGCCGGCCACGGGCAGGGGGAGATCGGCCACGACTGCGCCCGTTTCGTCCACCACCGCGAGGCCGCCGCCCATGGCACTGACCGCGCGGCCCGCGGCCAGCATGGCCTCGTCCGTTGCGCCGATGACGACCAGGTTGTGGTGATCGTGGGCCACGGTGCCGGCCAGCGCGCCCCGCGTGAGACCGATGCCTTGGATGAACCCCAAGCCCGCGCCGCTGTGGCCGCTGTGCCGGTCGATGACCGCCATCTTGAGCAGGTCCTGCTGGGGATCGGCCTGAATCCGGCCGTCGACGACCGGCGCCTCCAGCGTGCGCTCTTCGGTAACGAGCTGATTCTCGAGCGCGCCGATGACGCGGATGCGAGCGCCGCGAGCCGGCACGCGCAAATCGACTGCGTTCCAGTCGATCCTGACCGAACTACCCACCGCAGCGGGGATGGGTAAGGGCGTCAAGTCGATGTCGGGTCGCAGTGCGCCCGCCTCGGCAATGAGCCGGCCACCGGCATAGACCCGGCGCGGGCGCAGATCGTGGAGGTCGTCGAAGACGATGAGATCGGCCACCCGCCCCGGGGCCACCGCGCCGCGGTCGTGGAGGCCAAACCACTCGGCCGCGTTGAGGGTCGCCATGCGGATGGCCGTCACCGGATCGATGCCGAAGTTGATGGCTTCCCGCACCATGTAATCGATGGAGCCCTGGTCGATGAGATCCCCGGGCATGCGGTCGTCGGTGCAGAGGCAGATGCGGCGGCTGTTGGCCTCTGTGACGAGCGGCAGCAGCGTATGGAGGTTGTGGGCGTTGGTCGCCTCGCGAATGAGAATGTAGAAGCCCCGGGAAAGCTTTTCGGCCGCTTCCTCCACCGTGGTGCACTCATGTTCGCTGCCGATACCTGCGACCGCGTAGGCGTTGAGCTGGCGCCCGGTCAGCGCGGGGCCATGACCGTCCTGCGGTCGGCCGGCAAAGGCAGCCAGCTTGGCCTGCACGCCCTCATCACCGAAGATTACGCCCGGGTAATTCATCACTTCGGCT
>CAYZLP010000544.1:0-4188 GCA_964478635.1 uncultured Caldilineaceae bacterium | reverse complement strand
ACGGTAGGCGTCGGCTGCCAGTAGGGCGCGGCCCAATAGGGAACCCAGAGCACGTCTGCGCCGAGCGCGCGTGCAGCCCGGGGCACGGCCACCTGTTCCCACCAGAGCTTGGCCAGTTGCCGGGGTAGGGGCGGCAGCGCCCGCTCGACGACCGTCACGTCCGGCCACTCGGCGGCCTCTGTCATGCCGGGCGGCGTCAGCAGTGTGTAGCGATGGTCGACCGCCGCGTGGGCAAGGCGGGCGAGCAAATGATGCAGGTATTGGCCGCTTCCGGTTGTGAGTTGGCCGGCAAACCAGCCATTGATGAGCGTATGCATAGGGCATGCGGCGAAATTGGATCGAATCGTCCTGTCATTATGGAGAGGGAAAGCGGCAGAAGCAAATTTCGCCCGCTGTCTCGTCCGATCCATTTACCTACGGGTGGATGATCGTTTCGGCTACTTCGCAACCACCGGCAAAAATGTCCGGTCTTGACCACCTTCTCCTGCTGCCGCATTCACGACCACGGTGAGCGGGCCGTGCAGCGTGCCATATCCCTGGGTGTCGACATCCTCCAGCCAGTAGAAGAATTGACCCGATCCTGGTTCATCCCGGTAGGTGTACGTGGCGCCCTGGCCTGGTGCCGCCGTCGCACCGATGAGTTCTTGGTTGACACGGACGCGGTCCCCTTCTGGCTCACCGGCGCGATAGAGATGGAACCCAGCGTTGTCTATCTCGAGAGCCGTTTCCCACGTCAGGGTGACGCGATCGCCGCTTACGTCGGCCGTAAAGCTGCGCAAAGCCACCCGCGTCGGCGGCGCGCCTAGGGTTTGGTCGTTGTTGCACGCGCCAAAGGTCGCCGGCGCCGTTCCCTGCCAGACGAAGTCATCATACGCGCCGCCCTCACCGCTCAACTGCAGTGAGTGGCCGGCCGGTGTCGTGGTCGGCTCCTCCACGCCGATATCCGTGCTCGTCAATCCGGCTGCGATGCCTTCGACGGCCGTGAATGTTCCCTCGTAGCTCAGCAATTGCAGGGGCTCATTTGCCGCTGCGTCGACCAGGGCCAGCCCATCGGCAGGACCGTTCTGAATACCCGACCGCATGACCGCGTAAAGTTCGTAATCATTGCATTGCCCGGTCGGCGCGCCAAGTTCGTATGTACCGTATTCGGTGCCATCGTCTCGGTAGAGGACGAGACGCAGGCTGCTGACATCCGTGCCGGTGGGCGCGGCAATCTCGACGCCTTCATCGGCATCGGTGCTGTCATTGTCATAATGCAACTCGTTGATGAAGATCACCGTGGGCGGATCGGCGGTAAAGTCCGGGCCGTTGCTCTGGGCTTGGAGAGTATGGTGACTGCCCGATCCAAGACCCATCACTAACAGCGCACCCAACAGGATGTGGACAAAGGTTAATGGAAAATGCGGCCGGGGGATTGCCATGCGATTGCTCCTTTCAGCGGATAGAAATTGGGTACTGGTTGTTTGCTAGTGCTCTTCTTCCATAATCGCGCAATGAGACAAAAGGCGGTCACGGCGGGCCGTAGACCAGGGGCAGCAGCTGACGGTGTGCAGGCGTCTCCCCATGCAGCCGCATGGCCGGATCGCCGAGCAGCACGAATGTGGCAATCAGTTCGTGTGTCGTCGGATCGTCGGCGGGCAGGGCGGCGAATGCCGCCAGCGTCGCATCGCCGAGGGTCTGGCGGGTATCAGTAAGGAGTGCAGCGTAGAATACTTCCATCATCCTGGTTTGTGCCGGCATGGCGCCCAGGCCCGTTGCCCCCCAGACGCCGAGCGCGCCGCCGTGGAGGATGAATGCTTCGCCCATACTAGGCGCAGGACCAACGAAGAAATTGCTCAAACAGTTGGCCATGGTCACGACATAGGGCAGAGCGGGCGAGGGCATTCCGGTCACGTCTACATACTCCAAAATGATGCCATGTCGCCAATGGCCCCAGCGATCCACGTCGCCATGGCCGCTGTAGTGGAGCGCGACGATGCCTTCCGCGATTGTACCCAGCAGATCGCGCCTGGGATCGCCGGGTGGATAAACGGCCGCATCAATGAAGCGTGCGTTGATGTCTGCAGGCAACTGCGCGGCGATCCGACGCGTGGCGAGCATGAAGCCGTTGTCATCGTCATCGGCCGCCAACAGCGCCCGCGATGCTGCGTTCTCCGGCCCGGTCTCGTAAGCGATGATCCGGTCGATCAGTGCGCCCAGGGCGTCCCCATTGGTGACCGGCAAGCGACCGATGGCCAGTTCCGGCACGGGGTCGGTTGGGTCGATATTGGCCAGCCAGGTGTCGGATGAGGTCTCGCCCAGCAGTTCGGTAAGCACGATCTGTGAAGGCGCCCAGTTGCGCAAACCCGTTTCCGGCGGATTGAGCAGATTGCGATAGTCCTGATACGCATCGCCGATCAGAAGCACATAGCGGGGCGCCGGTGGTTGCCAGTACCGGTAGGCATAGGCCAGGAAATCACGCAGCGCGGCCGGATGGAAGATGCCGTGATTGAATTCATCGTAGAGGTCATCGACCGCCACGACCGCCACGCGCATACCTTGGGCGCGCCGGTGCGCCGCCAGCCGTTCCGCACCATTCAAGAAGTCACGGTGGGCAATCACGATGTAGTCGGCCCCATGGCCCGGCGTGCGCCAGGTGGAAGGCGTGTCGGCCACGATCGCGGCCGGCCGCCGGAATGCGGACGGGGTCAGGGCGAGATAGCGGGCTTCGCCAGCGGCGCGAAAGCGCAGACCATAGACCCCGTCGGCGGCGACAAATGGCTGAGTGACAATCTGCACCGGCGCAGTTGCGTCGGTGATATCGAAGAGCAGGGGCGCTTCAGCCCGGAACCCGGCGATCTCGACCCGGCGTTCGCCCGGCGGGGTAGCAAAGGCAAGCCGTTCCGCGCGGGCAAGCAGTTGCGCCGGGTAGTCGATTTCGATCCAGTCGAGTAGAAACTGATCGACCGGCGCGCCGCTGGGAAGCGCTTCCACCGTCAGGTGATTCGCGCCCGCCCGCAACAGTTCGGGGGAGAAGCGTACGGTCTGGACGAATCGCATCTGGCCGGTCCACTCCTGGTCATCCAGCGGGACGCCGTTGAGCAGCAGCCGGGTACGGTGATCGTCCATGGAAAAGCCCTTGAATGCGACGCGCAGCTCGGCCCCATTGCCTTGCCGAGCAGGCGTGCCCAGTGTCACAGTGTAGGTGCGCCGGCTCTCCAATCCCTGTGTGGCCGGTGACAGGCGTCCGCCCCAGAACCAGCGATCGTTTTCCGCGTCAGGCGGCATGGCTTGCCAGTAGGCATTCTCCTCTTCGGCATGGAGCGTCGCCCCGACAGCGCCCAATGCGGGCAGCCCGTCTCCTGGGCCAGGATTCCGTAGCGCCATCCGTAAACCTCGTTCCTGACCCCAGGTGAGGCGGTAGACGTTGCGACGCGTGTAGACGGCCTCCGGCGCGTCACGGTGGATTGCGCTGGCGTAGAAATGGATCTCATCATGCGGGTCAAGACGACCGTCGCTCGCGCCGCTGACGGAGATCGACACGGCTTCACCCCGATGGGTCAACTGGAACGTGGCGGGATCGATGGCGGCCGGATCGAGGCCGATCGCGAGGAGGTCGCCGTGGGTGACGCGGTAGAGGCCAGAGGCTTCGATTTCGAGCTTGAGGGCCGGGGGCTCGTTTCGAACGGCTGCGGGTCGATCCGCGTGGGGCGACTCGGCCCTGTGCGGGTCGGAGGAGGGTGTTTGCGGTCGAAAAAGCGGGTGAGACCGGCCGGGCTCCACCAGGCCGCTCTCGTCGGAGAGGGGTGACTGCGCGTTCGCCGGGGCGGGCGGCCGGCTGATCCAGCAGATGGCCAAGAACAGCACGGCCCACAGCTTGGTCGATGTCGGGGGACGCATGACTTCACTCCGGGAAATGAACGGTATGCCGGATTCGAGCAGTTTCCGGTCGCTGCCGCCGAGTATAGCACGCAAGCGGCCCTGCTTCAAGCGAGGCGTGCGGTGGCCGGCAATTTGCAATTTATCGCTAATAGACTGCGGAACAAACCGGATACGGCGGACTTGTCGTGAGCCTGTCGAACGATCGTACCGATTGCCTCCAGAAAATCAGTCGGGATTCGCCCACATCTGCCAAATCCGCGTTCGATTTGGTTCAAAATGAGAAATGCTGCATCGTCCCTCGCGCGTTTGCTTCGCGTTTTGTAAACA
>CAYZLP010000543.1:0-4188 GCA_964478635.1 uncultured Caldilineaceae bacterium | reverse complement strand
ACCAATAGCGCAGCCAGGCCCAAAAGCATCATGCCCGCAGCCTGCTCGGGCGCCAGCGCCAGCCCAAACCCGGTCAGCAACTGCCCCGCAGCGACCTCGGCCGCTATGCGCCCAAGCAGGAAGGACCCCGCCACTGCCACAGCTACGGAGAAGATCAACCGTGGCCTTTGGCCCAGAGAGCCGTTGCTCATGTGACGAGAAGTGTTCCTGACCGGCGTGCTGGCTTTGCTAATCATGGGGATGCTCCTTCCGTAAATCGTTGCTGCAACTGTCCGTGTATGTGGATTATGTCTGCCGTCACGGCCAGCATAGCAACGAATCGTCTCAAGATCGTCCCGAAATCGGCGAAAACCGTATCATGCTGCGCTGATTCTGTCGCAGTCCACCCAAAGCGTAGCGAAACCGACCGGCGAAATCGGCCAACGGGATTGAGACGGCCGGATTGTTTTTTGCAGCTTTTGAAAGCCGTTTGAAATCCGCTTCAGCTGGTTGCAAAAGCCTTTTCGCTATGATATAGTTTTGTAAAACTTATCAATCGCTTTCGAGTCGCTTATGATCACACGCGCACGCCCCAGCTATTTAAGCCCGGAATTGAGTTCGTTCGATGCGAGCGAGCGTTCGACTGCACTGACGCGGTTTGCGCATGAGGCCGGCGCGCCATCGGTCAGGCGAAACGATGTTGGAGCTCGAATTGCAAACATGCACTGCCACTCCTTTTTCTCGTACAATGCGCTGGGTTTGTCGCCCAGCGCATTGGCTGTCATGGCCCGGGAAGAAGCGATTGATCTGCTCGGGATTGTCGACTTCGATGTGTTGGACGGCGTCGACGAATTCTTGTCGGCCTGTGAATTGGTGGGCGTCCGGGCAGGGGCCAGCATCGAGACCCGAGTCTTTGTGCCGGAATTTGCCGATCGGGAGATCAACTCACCGGGCGAACCGGGCATTCTCTATCACATGGGTACCGGTTTTGTCGCTTCGCAACCGGCTCCGGCAGTCGCTCCTCTTCTGGCGGATCTGAAGCGCCGCGCGCGCGAACGCAATGAAGCGCTGGTCGCCCGCACCAATGCATATTTGGCACCCATCACCGTGGATTATGATCGGGACGTCCTGCCCCTGACCCCCAGCGGCAACGCGACGGAACGTCACATCATCATGGCTTATTTGGCGGCGGTGGACCAGGGGCTAGACGATTCCATTGGTTTCTGGAGCGAGCGCCTGGCGACAACGCGCCCGGCAATTGAGGAAGCCATGGAGGCGCCTTTCGGACTGGTCAATCTGATTCGCAAGCGGCTCATGAAGCGCGGCGGCGCCGCCTACATCCAGCCCGGGCCGGAGACATTTCCACGGGTCGAGGAGTTTCACCGGATGGTTGCCGGCTGTGGGGCCTTGGCCTGCGTAACTTGGTTGGACGGTACGTCAACCGGCGAACAGGCCCTGCCGGAACTCCTGGATCTCCTGATTGGCAAGGGCGCGGCCGCGTTCAATATCATCCCCGACCGCAACTGGAATATCGCCGATCCGGCCGTAAAGCAGGTGAAGGTTCAGAATCTCTACGACGCCGTGGCCCTGGCCACCGCCCGGGAGCTGCCGATTCTGGTCGGGACGGAGATGAACAGTCCGGGTCAGCCACTGGTTGACCAATTCGATGCGCCAGAATTGGCCCCAGTCCGGGAAGCGTTTGTTGACGGTGCTCACTTTTTGTATGGCCATACGGCGTTGGCGCGCCATGCCGACCTCGGTTATGCCGGTGCGTGGGCTGACGAGCATCTGCCCACGCGTGGCGAGCGCAATGCATTTTACTGCACCGTGGGCCGTCGTCTGCCGCCGGGCGCACCGGGCATAGAACTCGCCAGGCGTCTCTCGTCGGATATGACGCCGGAGGCGATTTTACAGGCGTTGTGAACAGGCGACGCGGCCAAGGGAATGGAGAAAAGACAAGCCCATCATGACTGAAAAAACCGCTCACTACCGCGCGGCCGATGCGCCGCTACCGACACAGTACCGTCTTTGGCCACTGTACGGCGCAGGGTTCGAAAGTCTTGGACGGGACGGAGAGATGATCGACGTGACGCTGCCCGAACCGGGCCCGGATGAACTGCTTGTGCGCCACGACGCGGTCGGCATCTGTTTTTCCGACATCAAAGTGATTCGCGCCGGTCAGAATCATCCCCGCATCTATCGTGACATCAGCCAGGACCCGGTGGTGTTGGGTCACGAGGTCAGCCTCACTATCGTGAAGGTGGGCGAAAACCTCCAGGATCAGTATGAAGTTGGCCAGCGTTTCATCGTCCAGGCGGATATCTACGTCAACGGTGTGGGCTGGGCATACGGCTATGAGATCCAGGGCGGTTTTTCCGAGTACAACATTGTCGACCAGCGGGTGCTCAACGGCGATGGCGGCAGCTATCTGATTCCGGTCAAACCCGACACAGGCTTTGCCGAGGCCGCGCTTAATGAGCCGTGGGCATGCGTTGAGGCGGCCTATACACCCAATTACCGCAGCGCCTGGCAGGAAGGCGGAACCCTCCTTCTGCGGGGCGACGGCGCGGGCGTTTCGCTCGGCGCAGCGGTCGATTGGCAACCTGCGCGTCTGGTCCTGGACGTCGCAGATGAAGCGCTGGCCCGGGAAGTCCGGACTTGGGCCGCAGCGCAGTCGGTCGAACTGATCGATGATGATGGCGACATGATGTTCGACGACATCGTCATCCTGGGTAGTGATCCGGCCACGATCGAGGAGACCTTCGGGCGCTTGGTCAAAGGCGGTGTCTTTGCCGTTGTCAGCCGGGAACCGATTCCCCGGCCCGTGCAGTTGGACATCGGGCGCATTCACTACGATCTGCTCGCTGTGGTGGGCACGACGGCCGACGAAATTGCCGCCGCCTATGCGCCCATTCGTACTCAGCTTAAGCCGGGCGGTCGTACGTGGATTCTGGGCGCGGCCGGACCCATGGGCCACATGCATCTGCAGCGCGCGCTGGAGATGGAAGGCCGGCCCGGTCGCGTGGTGGCCACCAACATTCATGAGGCGCGCATGGGGCCGACGCGCGATAAGTTCGCCGCGGCCGGCGCCCGACGCGACGTGGAAATGCACTTCATCGCCCGGGATCAATTCGACTCAGAAGAGGCCATGGCGGCCGAACTGCGCAAGGTGACCAATGGCGGCTTCGACGACATCGTGGTCATGGCGCCCAGCACCCAGGTGATCGAAGACGCCATGCACTTGCTCATCGACGGCGGCGTGATGAACGTGTTTGCCGGCCTGCCCCGGGGCACCATGGCCGAATTCGACTATAACCTGATCACGGCCCACGGCAATCGGTTTGTGGGCACGAGCGGCTCGTCCATCGAAGATTTGCGTCACATGCTGGACCTTACCGAAAGCAACGTGCTTTCGACCAACGGCGCCGTCGCGGCCATCGCCAGCCTGGAAGCCGTGCCCGAGGGCCTGCGCTCGGTGGCGGACGGGCGCTTCGCCGGCAAGGTAGTCATTTATCCGCATATTTCGCCCTTGCCGCTGACGACGCTCGAAGAGCTGGCCGACGTCCTGCCGACGGTCTACGCCAAGCTCGAAGATGGCCGTGTTTGGACCCGGGAAGCGGAAGAAGAACTGCTACGCCTCAAGCTCTGATATGAACCCGAAACCGTTACTCGATCAAGTTGCAATCGTGACCGGCGGCGCCCAGGGACTGGGCCGCGCGATCTGCCTGCGCCTTGCCGCTGAAGGCGCCCACGTGGTCGTGGCCGATCTCAAAGCCGAAGAAGCCCACGCCACCGCGGAGGAGATCGCAGCCGCCACCGATCGGCGCGCGCTCGCCGTCGCGACGGACGTGACCGATGAAGCGCAAGTTGCTGCACTCGTGGATGGCGCAGTGGACGAGTTCGGCCGGCTGGACATCCTGGTAGCCAACGCCGGGATCGTGCTGTCGGGGCCGGTCGAGGAGTTTCCCGTCGATCACTGGCGCCTGGTCATGGAAGTCAATCTGGTCGGCTACTTCCTCTGCGCAAAGCACGCTGCCCGAGTCATGAAGCCACAGGGACGGGGCGCGATCGTCCAGATCAACTCCAAGTCGGGCAAGAAGGGCAGCATGAAGAACTCGGCCTATGCAGCCAGCAAGTTTGGCGGCATCGGTCTCACCCAGAGCATTGCCCTGGAACTGGCCGAGTTCGGCGTGCGCGTCAACGCCGTCT
>CAYZLP010000542.1:0-4192 GCA_964478635.1 uncultured Caldilineaceae bacterium | reverse complement strand
GCGCTCAAACGCGCGCTGAAGCGCCGCTCGATTCAGCCCGCCGATATCCAGATCATTGATGCCGCGGGGCTGGCCGTGCTAGAAAAGAGCCTGGCCGACCCCAACGCCGGCGTCGTCGTCCTGGCGTTGAATCATCTCGAACGGCTTGACCCCGGCGCCATCGAGCACCATTTGCCCGCGCTCCTGAATCACGCCCAGCCGGGCGTACGCCGCGACGTGCTGGTACGAATCGAGCGGCTGCAGATCGTTTCCGCTCTTCCGCTACTGCGCGCGCAGATGGCTGCCGAACTTGACCCGGCGGTGCAGGGCGCACTGTTAGGCGTCATTGCCGGGCTGGCGGGCGCCGAATTCGAGGAGTATGTGACAAACTATGTCCGGGCAGCAGATCCAGCGGTACGGCGGGGCGCTTTGACAGGCTTGCTGCGCAGCGGCTCGCCGGGCGGCGCGGCAATGGCCGGCAGCGCCCTGACCGAGGCACTCCACTCACCGGACCCGGACGAGCGCATTCTGGCGGCACAAGTGCTCGGAGAGGGCGATATGCCCAGCCTCTATCAGGATCTGATCGCCTTGATGAGCGATGCAAACCCGCAAGTGCAGCGGGCTGCCATCCAGGCGGCCCGAAATCTCCAGCATCCGACGCTGTGGCCGGTCGTCGTCGAAGCCCTTACCGCGCGCTCGACGCGAGCCGCGGCCACCGGCGCACTCATCAACGGTCAGCAGGCCGCGCTGCCGGCCATCCGGGACGGGCTCAGCCATTACGAGGACAAGCAAGACGTCATGCTGCGTCTGGTGCGCACGCTCGGCTCAATCCATGACGAGCAGGCAGTCACCCTCTTGCTCAGCCAGATGACGCAACCCGACGAACAGACGCGCACCCAGGTTTTGGCTGCACTCTGCCGCCACGAGTTCCAGGCCGATGCCGCCCTGCATCCGACTGTTACGGATCAGTTGGAGGCGGAGGTCCGGCAGGGTGCGTGGTTTGCGGCGGCACTCACCGACCTTTCCGCGGAAGCCGGCGCGGGGTTGGCACATGCCGCCCTGGAAGAGCAGCTAAACCGGGTGCGCATGCGGATTCTCTGCTGGCTCTCCTTTCTTCACGATCCCGCTGCCATCATGCAGGTAGGGCGTATTCTGGGCATCGGGGTTGAGGCAAGCGGTCTTGTCCGCCGCAGTCAGGTATCCGATCGAGAACAGGCCTATGCGCTCGAAGCGCTGGAGGTCCTGCTACCGGCCCGGCAGCGAGGGCTCATCATTCCAATCCTGGACGGCCGCCCGGCCGCGGCCCTGCAGCGTGCCCTGGAAAACGTCCATCCTCAGGAAGCCATGAGTCCAGCCGCCCGTTTGGAGGCGATCATCAACGGCTCTGCGCCCTGGTTCGCACCCTGGACCAAGGCTACGGCCATTGATGCCGCGGCCCGGCTGCCTGCGCCTGAACTCGTTGAAACCGTGCGGACCAGCCTTTATGCCCGGGACACCGTCGTGCGTGAGACGGCCGCGTGGACCTTGGCGCGCCTCAATCTGCCGCTCCCGGCCGGTTTCGTTGGCCTGCAATATCAAACGCCCTTCACCGGCAACCGCGGGCATGTGCAGAACAATCAGGGAGAAAACACCGTGCTGACTACCATTGAAATCGTGATTGCCTTGCGGGGCAGCACCTTTTTCGCCGGGTTACCCGATGACGTCCTGGCCCAAGTTGCGGCCTTTGTCGACGTCGAGCACGCAGCCGCCGGTGAAGAGATCTTCGCCAAGAATGACCCGGGCGACAGCCTCTACATCATTGCCGAAGGCGAAGTCCGCCTCCATGATGAAGAGTTTGTGATCGGTGAAGTCGGCCCCTACTACACCTTCGGCGAATTCGCCCTCTTGGACCCTGCGCCGCGCTCGGCGACCGCGCTGGCCTTGACCGATACGACGCTCATCGTCATCGACCAGGCGACCTTTGACGAACTAATCGACGATCAGAGCAGCGTCGCCCGGCGCATCATGCAAATGCTCGTCCAGCGCATTCGCGATGCAAGGCTACAACTTGACAAAGAGGTAGGATGGGAAGGGTGAATGTCTTCACAGACAACAGTAGCACATGTAGAGATCGACTATAGTCGCAAGTGGTACGTCATGGCGACGGTGGCCATGGGCATCTTCCTGGCGACCATCGACGGCAGCATCGTCAATGTGGCGCTTCCCACACTGGAAGCAGAGCTGAACACTGATTTCGCCACGGTGCAGTGGGTGGTTCTCTCCTACCTGCTGACCCTATCGACCCTCTTGCTGATGGTGGGGCGGCTGGCCGATATTCACGGCAAGAAACGAATTTACGGCTGGGGATTTCTCGTTTTTACCGCGGGCTCAGTCCTCTGCGGCCTGTCGGGCCACATCTACATGCTCATTGCCATGCGCGTGGTCCAGGCCGTGGGGGCGGCCATGGTGCTGGCCCTGGGGCCGGCCATCGTTACCGAGGCCTTTCCTGACAGCGAGCGGGGCAAAGCCCTGGGTCTTTCGGGGGCCATCGTCTCCATCGGCATCATCGCCGGGCCCACCATCGGCGGCGTGCTCATCAAGCAGCTTTCATGGCACTGGATCTTCTTTGTCAACGTCCCCATCGGCCTGCTGGGCATGGCCATGGTCGGGCGCTACGTACCCGACATCCCGCCGACCGGCGACCCGCGCTTCGACTATCTGGGGGCGCTGACCCTTTTCATCAGCATGTTGTCTCTGCTGCTGGCCCTCACGCTGGGGCAGAGTCTCGGTTTCACCTCCTCCGTTATTCTGGCGCTCTTCGCCCTTTCCGGCGTGACGCTCGTCGCCTTCATCTTCATCGAGTTGCGGCGGCCCGCACCCATGATCAACCTGCGCCTCTTCCAAAACACGCTCTTCAGCGTCAATCTCTCTACCGGCTTCATGACCTTCATGGCCATCGCCGGCACGGTGCTCCTGCTGACCTATTATCTGCAAGACGCCCGCGCGCTGGACGTGCAGCAGGCGGGGCTGATGCTGGCCGTGCTGCCCGCGGCCCTGGGCCTCACGTCACCCATATCGGGCATAATCTCCGATCGCGTCAACCCGCGGCCGGTAACGGTTGTCGGGCTGGGCGTCATGGCCGTGGGCTACTGGGCCGTAAGCACGTTGACGTTGGAGAGCACGGTATTCGACTATATCATCCGGCTGCTGCCCGTCGGTCTAGGCATTGGCATCTTCCAATCGCCCAATAACAGCGCTATCATGGGCGCAGCGCCCCGCAGCCAGCTCGGCACCGCCTCGGGCCTCCTGGCCGTGACCCGCACGCTGGGCCAAACGGTGGGCCTGGCCATATTCGGCGCGATCTGGGCGGCGCGGGTCCAAAGCTACAGCGGCGGTCCCGTGGCCGGCGGCGCCACCCAGGCGGCCCCAGCCATTCAAGTGGCGGCCATGGAGGACACCTACCGCCTTATTGCCCTCCTCATGCTGATTGCCCTGGTCGTCGCCCTGTGGGCCGCCTATCATGAACGCCGCGTACGACGAGGAACGCGCCCAGCATGAACCAATCCACGATCGCCCAACCCGCTGCAAACGAATGCATTGCCACAGTAACGCTCAATCCGGCCATCGATCAAACCATCAGCGTACCCCACTTTGCCGTCGATCAAGTGAACCGAGTGGAAACAAGCCGTATGGACCCCGGGGGCAAGGGCGTCAATGTGGCCTCCATTCTGGCCGACCGGGGCCTGCCGGTGACGGTAACGGGCTTCCTCGGCACAGAGAATACGCACATTTTCGAGGAACTCTTCGCCCGCAAGAAGATCGAGGATCGCTTCGTGCGCATCGCCGGCTACACACGCACCGGCATCAAGGTCATTGACGAGGTCAACGGTACGACGACCGACATCAACTTTCCCGGCCAATCGCCGACCGAAGCGGATATCGAGGCGCTGCTGGCTACCGTGCGGACGCTGACCGAGCGCTGCAGTTGGTTCGTTCTGTCCGGCAGCCTGCCGGCCGGCGCGCCCTCGACCCTCTACCGGTCCCTGATTGAGACGGTGCGCGCGGCCGGGCGCAAGGCGGCGCTGGATACAAGCGGTCCGGCCCTGGAAGCGGCCCTGGAAGCGGGCCCCACGCTGGTGAAGCCCAACATTCACGAAATGGCAGCGCTACTGGGCTCGAACCTGCCAGATCGGGACGCAGCGATTGCCGAAGCCCAACGCTGGCGCGAGCGCTA
>CAYZLP010000541.1:0-4193 GCA_964478635.1 uncultured Caldilineaceae bacterium | reverse complement strand
ACGGGCGTGGCGTGGTTCGTCACGGCTGTTGCCAACGTGGCGGCAAGGCTGGCGGCATGGGGTGGGCGCAGGATGCTCGTGTGGCTGCCCTCGGCATAGCGCAGGGTTACGCCGCCGCCTGCCAGCCGGCCCCAGCCGCGCAGGGGATCCATCGGCCTGAGGAGAGCGTGGGAAAGGGGAACAGCGCGCGCGCGGATGAGCGTCACGTGTCCGCCGAATGGCTGGGGCACGTAGGCGGCCGCGGCATGGTAGCTCACTTCCCGCAGCTTGAACTGAATCTCCGGCCGGGCGGCATCGTAGTCCGTCATGTTGTCCGGATCGAAGTTTGGCGTGGTCTCTCCGGCGCTGCCGTTGGCGTGACCCAACAGTCGGGTCAGTTTCGCCCCGATGCGTTCGCGCAGCCGCCAGCCGCCAAATTCCTGGTAGCCGTCGGTCCAGTAGGGCACGCTTTGCTTGATGATCTGCCGGCGATCCGGCTGCCACGGGGCCCGGGGCTCATGCTGATCGAGCGGCGCAATGCCCTCGATGATGGCAACCAGCGCGCATTCCTCGCCTTGCAGTTCGAGCTGGCGCGCCATTTCGTAGGCGATGACGCCGCCGAAGCAGTAGCCGCCCACGTAATAGGGGCCGGACGGCTGCACCCGCCGCATGCTTTCCACATAGCGGGCCGCCATGGCTTCAATCGATCGGTCGGGTTCCCGGTCGGGACGCAGACCGATGGCCTCGAGGCCGTAAATGGGCTGGTCCCGATCCATCAGCGGCATGGCGTGGCGCAGATTCAACACGTCGCCAAAGACGCCATGGGCGTAGAAGAAGGGCGGTCGGCTGCCCTCCGCATTGACCGGCTGGAGCACCGGGTCGGCCGCAGCATCTGTCTGGCCGATGGCCTCCGCCATCTCGGTGACTGTCGGGTTGCGCAACAGCAGGCTAAGGGGCAGGCGTTTGCCCATGCGCTGCTCAATGAGGGTCAAGAGCCGGATGGCGCCCAGCGAATCGCCGCCCAGGTCGAAGTAGCGGTCATTCACGTGCAATCCGGTACGCCCCAAGATTTCGGACCAGATCGCGGCAATCTGCCGCTCGGTGGCGGTCTGGGCCGGCATATAGATCGGTTCGGCCCCACTGTTGGCTTTGAGTTGACTTTCAGAAGCACTTGCCGCCGGCTGCAACCGGATCCGGCCGCGCAGGCGCGCGGGCGATTCTGCGGCAAACCGTCGCAAGTCCAGTAGCGTCCGGACCGCGGCGGCCGTCAGCCCTTCGGCCAGGGTTTCCGGCACGAGCCGTGCATCATACGTCAGGGTGATCCGCAGCTCGCTGTCTTCCGGCAGGACGCTCAGGCTGATGGGGTAGCCGGTCTGCATGCCGTTGCGCCGGACCGTTGCCACCAAGCCGTCGGGCATGGCCAGATGCGTGGGCGCCTGCAGGACAAGCAGGGTGTCAAAGAGAGGGCCTGGCGCGAGGTCACGGCACCAGGTCTGGATCTGGGCCGGTGAGACGTACTCGTACGGCTTGAGTTCCAGTTGGCTTTCTTGCAGGGTGTGCAGCAAATCGAGTACGGTCAGCCCATCGTCCAGCTTGACGCGCAGGGGTACGTTGTTGATGAAGCAGCCGATGCTCTGACCGGCGCCGCTCAAGTCGGCCGGACGACCGGAGACGGTGAGACCGAAGAGGGTATCGTCCTCTCCCGTGGCCCCGGCCAGCACTACGGCCCACGCGCCGGCCACCAGCGTGCTGAGGGTGAGATCGTTGCCGGCCGCAAAGGTGCGCAGGGCAGCATATTCGTCGCCGTCAATGGCCTCCCTGCGCCGCCGCAGCGTTGGCGGGCCGGCGCTACCCGACGCATCGTGCAGCGGGAGCCGGCGGCTGTTGAGCTCGTCAAGCCGCTGCTGCCAGTAGGCCCGCGCGGCGGCTTCATCCTGGTCGGCCAGCCAAGCGATATAGTCGCGGTAGGCAGGCGCCGGCGCAAGGGCCGGCAGTGCCTGGCCGGCAAAGGCCGCATAGGCCCGCGCGACCTCATCGAAGAGGATGCCGGTACACCAGCGATCGAGCACCAGGTGGTGCGAACTCCACACCAGCCAATAGGTTTCCGGTGCGACCCGGGCCAACGCCAGGCGCATGAGGGGCGGGCGCAGGACGTCAAATCCCATGGTCCGATCGTCGGCCAGAAGTCGCTCCAGCGCCTGTTCCTGCTCGACCGGCGTCAGGGTTTGCCAGTCGAGTTCCGCCCAGGGAAGGGGCAGGCGCTCGCGCACAACCTGGACGGGCGCCTTGTCATCGCGCCAGACGAAGAGGGTCCGCAAGGCCGGGTGTCGGTCCACCATCAACTGCCAGGCTTGGCGGTAGGCGTCGACGTTTAGCCCTCCCGAGATGGTGTAGACCACCTGGTTGAACAAGATATCGTGTTCTGTGGCGGCCGTTTTGGTGTGCAGCAACATGAGTTCCTGCATCGGCGAAAGGCCGTAAATGTCGGCGACGTTTTCCAAAGATGTCTTGGTCCCTTCGAAATCTCTACGACTCCAAGCCTTCCAACAGGTCGGCAAGTGAATCCAGGTCTTCCTGCTCCAGCGCGGCCATGGGAAAATCGGAAGGCGTGTGGCGGCTGCGATCGGCGTCCATGCAGTGATCGATCAGGCACACCAGTTCGGCAAGATAGCCCTCCGCCAGCTGCTGGATCGTCGCGCGCTCGAACAGCGCGGGTGCGTATTGCCAGTTCACGGTTAGGCGCTCTTCACTGACCCAGGCATTGATATCGATCAGGTGGGCCCGGGCATTTTCGGGACCATAGGCCTGCCCGATATCGGCCATGACCGGGCGCAACCGGACATCCTGTCGCGCGGCAGCGGTCATTTGCCCCAGGTAATTGAAGAGGATCTCCGGACGCGGCCGGCCGGCCAACTCGGTGCGGAGCGTCTCTGCGCTCAGATAGCGCAGAATGCCATAGCTGGCGCCGTTGTGGGGCAAGCTGCGCAACTGCTCCTTGACGGCCACAAGTCCGGCGCCGGGATTCTCAGACTCGGGCAGGGTGAAGGCAACCGGCGTGAGCGAGGTGAACCAGCCAACGGTCCGTGACAGATCCGCCTCGGCAGCGATGGCCTCCCGGCCGTGGCGTTCCAGGGTTACGAGGGTGGAAGCGTCTCCGGTCCATGCCCCCACGGCCTGGGCCAGCGCGGCCAGCAGCAGATCTTCAATCTTTGTGTGATAGGCTTGATGGACATCGCGCAGCAGCTGGCCCGTACGTGTGCGATCCAGCGACACCGTAACGACCTGCGACGCGCCCTCGGTGTTGCTGCTGCCATCCGCCGGCGTGCGGGGCAGCCGTACCGCCGGCAGGGCGGCTGCGCGCCAGTACTGGACGTCCTTGGCCAAAGCGTCGCTGTCCGCCAGCCGGACAAGGGATTGGGCCCAGTCGGCAAAGCTCGTCTGCACCGGAGGCAGCGTTACCGATTCATTGGCGACAAGCTGACCATAGGCCCGATCCAGGTCGGCCGCGATCACGCCCCAGGAGACGGTGTCCACGACGAGGTGGTGCAGGATCAGCAGCACCCATTCTCCCCTGCCTTCCCCCAGCTCGACTGCGGCACAGCGCAGGAGCGGTGGGGCCGTCAGCGCCATGGTGGCGTGGAGATCGTCGGCAATCTGTCGCAGCTGCGCCTCGTGGTCATCGGGCGCGAGGCCGGCGAGGGAGATGGCCTCGATTTCTATCGGATCCACCTTCGGCATGATCTCTTGCTGCCAGCGATCGTCCGCTTCCCAAAAACGCGCGCGCAAGGCCCCATGCTGGGCGACGACTGCGTCCAGGGCCTGGGCCAGCTTGGCCCTGTCCAGGGTCTCGGGCGCTTCTAACCAGATGGCCCGATTCCAATGGGCCGGTTTGGTCAGCCCCTGCTCGAAAAACCAGTGCTGAATGGGCGTGAGCGGGACCGGTCCGCTGGCCGGCGCGGCCTGCGTCGCGGGTGCGGATAGGGTGTTCGCCACCGCGGCCAGCCGGGCGATTGTCTGTTCGCGGAAGAGCTGGCGCGGCGTCAACCCGAGTCCTTCCTGTTGGGCCCGGGCGATGACTTGAATGCTCAGCAGTGAGTCGCCGCCCAGTTCAAAGAATTTGTCATGGACGCCTACTTCCGGGAGACGGAGCAGGTCCGCCCAGATCCGGGCCAACGTTCTTTCCGCGGGCGTTCGGGGGGCGACAATGGAGCGCT
>CAYZLP010000540.1:1286-4195 GCA_964478635.1 uncultured Caldilineaceae bacterium | reverse complement strand
TCTGCCGGATAAATCTGTAGTGAAGAGGTTCCGACTCGACAGCAACCACCGAACGGCCTGATCATGACCGAGGCCTTTGCCGAAATGCCCAGCGATTTCTTTGAGACCCAGGTGCCGCTGATTCCCCTCGGTCGTATCGGCCAGCCCGAAGACATTGCCGCCGCCGCCGCCTTTCTCTGCTCAGACGACGCGCGCTTCATTACCGGCGCAGTCTTGACCATTGACGGCGGCGAATCAGCTAAATAAACCAACCAAGGGTCAATCACCCATCGACCATAAACCATCGACAATCGACCATTAACCATCGACCATCGACAATTCCAATTCGGCTCGGAGTAAACCATGACTGTTACTGCAGTGGTCGGCGCCCAGTGGGGTGATGAAGGCAAGGGGCGGATCATCGACTTCCTGGCACAGGAAGCCGATGTCGTCATCCGTTTTCAAGGAGGCGACAACGCCGGCCATACCGTGATCAACGAGTACGGCAAGCATGCGCTGCATCTCATTCCCAGCGGTATCTTCAACCCCAAGACCCAGAACATCATTGGTTCCGGTTGCGTCGTGAATCCCCAGGCCCTGCTTGAGGAGATGGACGCGCTGGCTGCCGCCGGGGTGAAGCTCGACAATCTCTGGATCAGCACCCGGGCCCAGATGGTCATGCCCTACCATCGCACCCTGGACGAGCTGGAGGAGAAGGCCCGGGGCAAGGACACCATCGGCACGACCAAGCGCGGCATCGGCCCGGCCTATGCCGACAAGGCGGCCCGGTCGGGGCTGCGGATCGGCGACCTGCTGCAGCCGGACTGGCTGGAGAGCCGGCTGGACAACGCGCTGCGCACCACCAATCGCAAGATCGAGATTCTCGGCGGCGAACCGGTCGACGGCATCGAACTTTACCGGCGGTTGCTCAATTACCGCGAGCAGCTTCAAGCGCGCATTGTCGATACCGTGCCCATGACGCGGGCCGCGATCGAAGCGGGCAAAGATGTCCTGCTGGAAGGGCAGCTTGGCGTCATGCGCGATTTGGATTGGGGCATCTATCCCTACGTCACCAGCAGCAATCCCACCGCGGCCTTTGCGCCTTCGGGCGCGGGCCTGCCCGCCCGGGCCATCGACCGGGTGGTGGGCGTGGTCAAGGCCTACAGCACGGCCGTGGGCGACGGCCCCTTCCCGGTGGAGCTGTCCGATGCCGACGGGGAGAAGCTGCGCGACATCGGCGGCGAATATGGCGCCACCACGGGACGTCCCCGTCGCTGCGGCTGGTTTGACGGCGTGGCCATCGGCTATGCCGCCTGGCTCAACGGCATGACCGGTCTGGCCATTACCAAGCTCGACGTGCTGGACCATTTTGCGGAACTCAAGATCTGCACCGGCTACCGCATGCCCGACGGCGCCGTCATCACCGATTCCATGCCGGACACTCCCTTGCTGAGCCAGGTGATGCCGGTCTACGAAAGCTGGGAAGGCTGGCTTCAGCCCACCTCCGACTGCCGGCATTGGGAAGAACTGCCAACGGCCGCGCGCGCCTACATCAACCGTCTTCAGGAATTGGCCGGCGTCCCCGTCGCCTACGTCTCCGTCGGCCCGGAACGGGAGCAGATGTTCGCGGTGGCAGGAGAATAGACCGCGGATGATGCGGATCGGGCCGATTCGCCCGGATCTCTCTCGAGTGAATCAGGGGAATCCGCCCAATCCGCGTTCCATCAGAAGAGTGAAAGCTGGTGGGCCGGTCGTTGCCCGTTGAGGAGGATGTAGGGGCTCACTCGATTGAGATCGCGGACGCCGATGGCCCGAAGATGACTCAGATCACGCAGGCTGCCCGCTCTGCGAGCCTTGAGGATGGCGTCGGCCAGTTTGGGGCCGATGCCCGGAATCCGGAGCAATTCCTGGCGCGACGCCCGGTTGATTTCGACGGGCGCTTCCTGTAGATTGTGTTGCGCCCAGGCCAGCTTCGGGTCCAGATCCAAGCGCAGGTTGGTGTCGGCCTGGAAGGGCAAATCCTCCACGTTCCAGCCGTAATCACGCAGGAGGAAGCTGGCCTGATAGAGGCGGTATTCGCGCCGGCGGGAAGCCGGCAGCCGATCCTCGAAGGGCGTCTGGCTCACCGGGCTGAAGGAAGAGAAGTAGGTGCGCTTGAGGCCGAGCTGATTGTAGAGATGGTCGCTCACCTGGAGCAATTCCAGGTCGGTATCGCCGACGGCGCCGACCACGAACTGGGTGACGACGCTGGCCCGCAGGCGCTCCTCTCGCCGGAGACGTCCGATCCACTGCAGGCGCTGGAGCAGTTCCTGCCAGTAGTCTTTTTTGGGCGCGAGGGCCGCCAGCCGCTGTTCGGTGGGCCCCTCCAGGTTGACCGACACCCGATCTGCGATTTGCATGGCCCGGCGCAGCTGGTCGTATTCCGCGCCCGGCATGATCTTGAGATGGACGTAGCCCCGGTAGCCGTAATCGCGCCGGATGATTTCGACCGTGTCGATGATCTTGTCCTGGGTGGCCACGCTGCCCTTGATGATGCCGGAGGAGAGGAAGAGGCCGTCGACTACCCGGGCGCGCTGCATGTCGTCAAAGGTCGCGGCCATCTCATCCGGCGTGAAGGTCACGCGTTGGGTCTTGCTGCGTCCGGCCCGGAAGGGGCAATAAAAGCAGTTCCGCTCGCAGGCCGTGGTCATCATGGCCTTGAGGAGCGGCTTCTTGCCCGTGGGCGTGGAGACTTCCGAAATGCAGGGCAGCGGCTTGGGCTTCCGCGCGGCGGTCGCGGCGTCCGATCCGGTCTCTTCCAGGGGCCGGCTGCCGGCCGGCTCGAAGCGCATTTCGTCGCCGAGAAGGCTCAATTTTTGGACTGCGTCGGGCGCAATACGCATATTCGCCATAATAATGATAGTATAGGAACATATGTTCTTTTTGTCAAG
>CAYZLP010000540.1:0-1186 GCA_964478635.1 uncultured Caldilineaceae bacterium | reverse complement strand
CCAGCCTGCTGGATCTGGGCTGCGGCGACTTCTACTGGATGCAGGAGATCGTCCCCGGCCTGCGGCGCTATCACGGGGTGGATGTGGTCAAGCATGTGGTGCGGCGCAATCAGCTGCGGTATGGCTCCCGGAAGGTAACTTTCCAGTGTCTCGACCTCTCGAACCCCCGGGACCAGCAGCGGCTCAAGCGGCGCGATTTCGACCTGGTTGCCACGCTGGACGTCTTCGGCCATCTGCTGAATGAGGAGGTGGATAGCCTGCTGCACTTCATTCTGGACGATCTGGACGCCGCCTACTGGCTGGTGACCAATCGCCGGGATGGGGAGAGCGCCGACTATCTCACGCGTCCCAAATCGCGCCATGAAGGCATCGACCTGGAGGCCCATCCCCGCATGCAGGAGCGGGGGCTGCGGCGCGTTTGGCAGACGCCGGCCGCCTTTCCAGGCGACTTTTTCGACCTGTACCAACTGCCGGGCTGACCGCAGAGCAACCTGCACTGACTGAGACCGGAAGGATGGCATGATGCGCGCATTGATCCAGCGGGTGAGCGAAGCCAGCGTGACCGTGGATGGTTCCGTCGTCGGGGCGATTGGACCGGGCTTCCTGGTTCTGTTGGGCATCACCCATGACGACGGCGAGACCGAGGCCGCATATCTGGCCCGCAAGATCGCCGGCCTGCGCATTTTTGAAGACGAAGCCGGCAAGATGAACCGCAGCCTGGCCGATGTAGAGGGGGCCGTCCTGGCCGTGAGCCAGTTCACCCTCTACGGCAACGCGCGCAAAGGCCGCCGGCCCAGCTTTGTCGACGCAGCCCGGCCGGAGCAGGCTGACTCCCTCTACCGGCGCTTCTGCGCGCTGCTGCGGGCCGAAGGCGTTCCCGTAGAGGAAGGCGTCTTTCAGGCCGAGATGCAGGTTGCGCTGGTTAATGAAGGGCCGGTTACGCTCTGGTTGGATACGGCGGAATTGATGAGAACGTGAGATTGAGAAAAGGAGATTCACTTTATGCAATATCGTACGCTTGGCAGAACCGGGTTTGAGGTATCGGAAATCAGCTTCGGCGCCTGGGCAATCGGCGCGGATTGGGGCGCGGTGGACGACAGCGAGTCGCTCAAGGCGCTGCACCGGGCCATCGACCTGGGCATCAATTTCATCGATACGGCCGATGTCTATGGTGATGGCCGCAGCG
>CAYZLP010000539.1:0-4197 GCA_964478635.1 uncultured Caldilineaceae bacterium | reverse complement strand
ATAGGCTGGAGCAGGAACATTTCCGCCGCCGATTTCTCCAATGGTCCCATCGTCTTGCACAATTTCATCTTGGCGCAGGCGATTTGGGGGCCGCGGATACCTTACTGACCCACGCGCTGCGCCATGAACCGCTGGATGAGTCACTACAGATGCTGCGCCTACAGCTCGCCGCCGCGCAAGGAAATTGGTCCCGGATCCCTGCCATCGCCCAGCAATATCGCCGCCAGCTGGACGCAGAGCTGGACGTGACGCCGACCGAAGAGTATGAAGCGTTGGCAGCGCAGTTGGCAGCGCAATCGACACGCAGGCCACCAGAGGAATTGCACCATCAGCGCCAGTCGCGACGCTTCCATGCGCCGGTTCCTCTGACCCACCTGTTCGGTCGTGAAGAGCAGATCAAGCGGATCGTGAGAAGACTGCTTTCTCCAAGTGAACGTTTAATCACGCTGACGGGTATGGGGGGATCGGGTAAGACTGCACTGGCGCTCACAGTCGCGGCGCGCCTCGCCCAGGCGTTCCGCGATGGCGTATGCTTTGTCCCCCTGGCCACGGTCGACGCCGACACGCCGCCCGATCGGCAACGCACGCAGGTTATCCGTGCGGCTGCCGCAGCCTTGGAACTGGAAAACAGCGAGGCGCAAATCGAAAAGACCGTCCGCGCATTCCTACGCAACAAAGAAATGCTCTTGGTCTTCGACAACTATGAACACCTGCTGTCAACCGCAGCGCTGCTCTCCGAGTTGCTGGCCCATGCACCGCTGGTGCGTATGCTTGTGACCTCCAGGGAACGCCTCAATCTTCTGGCGGAAGGGGTTGAATTTGTGGAGGGTCTGGCCCTGCCGATGCGAGGAAGCAAGCCGGGAGAGTTGGAGAGAGACCCTGCCGTTCAGCTATTTGTCACGCGCGCCCGCCAGGCACTGCCGGATTTCAAGCTAAATGCGGAAAACTGCGAGGCCATCTGCCGTATCTGCCATCGCGTAGAAGGCTTGCCGCTGGGCCTTGAACTCGCAGCCCACTGGGTCACCCTCTTTAGCGCCGATGAGGTTGCCGATGCCGTCGAGCGTCAATTGAATTTTCTGGTCACGCCGCACAGCGACCTACCGGAACGTCATCGCAGTATTCGGAATCTCTTCAACCACTCCTGGAGCTTGTTGGGTTCCGAGGAACAGCGCACGCTGGCCGCGGTCTCCATCTTTCAGCACACCTTCGACCGTAAGGCAATGGTGGCAGTATCCGCCTGCGATCTCGCTACGATTCAGAGCCTGCTGAACCGCTCCCTGGTCAGGATACACGCACCGGGTCGTTACACCCTGCACCCGCTGCTGAAGAGCTTCGCCGCCGAGCAGCGCGGGGCGAACGTTGGCGTAGAAGAATCGTTCTACATCTACACTCTGGGTCGACTGCACCCCGATGCGCACGGGGGAAAACAGCCGATCTACAATAACCGATTAGATGCCCTGCAGGGGCTTCAAACAGCCGATGTGGCCCATGCATGGGAACTGGCCGTCGCTCACGGCAGTCATGAGACTCTGGCCCGGGCACTGCCCCATTTCGCTCTTTTCTGGCGGGCACTTGGTCGCCAACATGAAGGGATCCGTCTCCTCGAAGGATGGCGGAACGCAATCGTAGCGAGTCCACCGCTTGCGTCGCGGCAGCGCCTTTGGCTCGGCCAGATCCATCATCAAATCGCCCTGGTGTATCAGTCAATTGAGGAACATGCTGAGGCGCTGCGCCATGGGGAGACGGGGCTGAACTACTTGCAGGAGGTTGACACAGGCGAACAGCTTGGCTGGTTGCTTGCCGATCTTGGCGGATTCTATCTCAACACAAATCAATCTGCGCACGCGGCTGAACATCTGGAAGGCGCGTTGGCCATAGGGAGACAGCTGGATGCCCCGGACGTGCAGATGGAAGCGACATGGAAGTTGGCGGCAGTGTACTGGGCCCAAGGTGATTACCCACGGTCCGATGCGCTGTATCAACGCGCGCTTTCTCTAGAGCCGTCGATTGATATCCTCGATCCTGAACGCGCAAAGCTCTTCATTGAGTTATTCAACCAAGCCGCCTTTCGTCAAGACTGGCGCCAGGCTGAACGTGTTCTGAAACGGCTTGACGCCTGGTGTAAGGAAAACACGGCTCTGCCCGAATTGTCAGTCCAGCAACGCTACATGACGATCGTGCTTCTCTCTGTGCAGGAGCGCTGGGAGGAAGCCCACCAATTGGCGCAATCGCTGATCGCCGAAGCGGCCCAACTGGATGATCCTCACCTCTACTGTGGGGCGCTCGAGAGCGCAGTGTGGCCGGCGCTCAAAGCTGTGTCGGCAGAAAGCGCACTCGGCTACTTGCAGGAAGCGAAGCGGTTGTGTTCCAGCGCAGACTTGACGCACGAAAAGATTGAATTCGAACTCAAGATGGGAATCGTCCTATTCCACGGCGGCCAGATCTCCGAGGCAGCCTCTTGCTTCGTTTCAATTGTCACAGATGCCCTATCCAAACCAGGCGAGTTGTATTCACTTCGCAGGCTGATCGCGGCGACCTTCTATTTGGCCCAGATCGCGCACCCTCACCTGCCACCCCACCTCTTCCATCAAGCCGTCACCATGGCAGCGACCCAGCCCCAAACCGGTTTTTCCACTCGCATTGCAGCACAGCGCCTCGCCGCAGCCGAGGGGATAGCTCCCGCCAACTGGACATGCCACAGCCAGCATACGGTGGACTGGTCGGAGCTCGAGCTACTGATCGAATCCATTTTGCCGTGGGTTGATCCTCACCCAGCGCCATCGCCTATGCTCGGCTGAAGCTTGGCCTATGCGGCGAGGGCGCACATTACTACGCAACGCGTCTGACCTTCTCCCACTCCGTACAGCGATTCCGGACCGGATTGAAAGCTCAACGCCATCTTATGCTATGATGGGCAAACATGGGGACGCCCTGTGTAATCAATCCCGCCGATCTCAATTTTCGCCAAGCATTTGATTTTTGCGAAGCAACTGTACGAAAAGAACCATGACCAATCCAAACTGGACGACCGTCAAAGAATACGAAGACATCACCTACAAGAAATCCGACGGCGTCGCGCGCATCGCCTTCAACCGGCCCGAAGTGCGCAACGCGTTCCGCCCCAAAACCGTTGCCGAACTCTACGAAGCCTTTGTCGACGCGCGGGAGGACACCTCCATCGGCGTCGTGCTGCTGTCGGGCGAGGGACCATCGCCCAAGGATGGCGTCTACGCCTTCTGCAGCGGCGGCGATCAGCGCGCCCGGGGGCATCAGGGCTACGTGGATGAAGAGGGCATGCCCCGCCTCAACATCCTGGAGGTTCAGCGCCTGATGCGCTTCATGGCCAAAGTCGTCATTGCCGTCGTGCCCGGCTGGGCCGTGGGCGGCGGCCACAGTCTCCACGTCGTCTGCGATCTGACCCTGGCCAGCCAGGAGCATGCCATCTTCAAGCAGACCGACGCCGACGTCACGAGCTTCGACGGGGGCTATGGATCGGCTTATCTGGCCAAGCAGGTCGGCCAGAAGCGCGCCCGGGAGATTTTCTTCTTGGGCCGCAACTATTCGGCCCAAGAAGCCTATGAGATGGGCATGGTGAACGCCGTCATTCCCCACGCCGAGTTGGAGGACACCGCCTACCAGTGGGCTCAGGAGATCCTGGCCAAATCGCCCACGTCCATCAAGATGATCAAGTTCGCCATGAACCTGACCGACGACGGCATGGTGGGCCAACAGGTCTTCGCAGGAGAGGCGACGCGTCTGGCCTACATGACCGAGGAAGCCAAAGAAGGGCGCAACGCCTTCCTGGAGAAGCGCAAGCCGAATTTCAAGGCGATTAAATGGCTGCCATGATCCATTTGACGTAGAAAAATCGGAGCTGTGCAGCCAGAATCAAACTTGCATTCTCACCGGCGACATGGTATAGTACAGCCGTCGTGAACGCTGTGGCGTTCACACCTCCAGCCTAGCGGTATTTGCGGAAGTGGGGAAATCCCCCACTTTCTTTGTTGTACAGGACCGCCGATTGGAGGATTTGCGGGGCAATGCGCGCTGTGTAATTGACGTAGCATCATCCCCGAAGAATGATGATGCGGGTTCGAACGTTTGAGGCTGTACCAATTACACACGTCGCATGACTCATTTCTAGATTTCAGGAGTATGAACCGACCATGTCAAAAGCGCTGATTGCGGGTATCAACC
>CAYZLP010000538.1:0-4204 GCA_964478635.1 uncultured Caldilineaceae bacterium | reverse complement strand
TCCGGCGCAACAATCGGCTGGATTGCACAACCGGACAGAACCAAACTCAACAAAACGAATAAACTGAGCGCTGTTGTTACGGGTTTCATATGTCTCCTCCTGACTGTCGACTGAGGCAAGTCCACTGCTTCGCGCTTAGCATGGCAGTTGCGGGGTGACACACCGGCGACAGGAGGGCTACGCAACGGCTACAACTGCTGAGAGGGGTTGGGGAATACGCATGGGGGCACGCCCGCAGCAAGTGGGGCAAAACGAAAAAGGCCCGAAATAACCCAGAGGGCTACCGAGCCTTTAGCGGTTGCGAAAGGTGATTCACTTGACCGGGAAACCGAGCGCCGGTTTCGCGGTCGCTACTTCGTTTCGCGATAAATGACGTGCTTGCGCACGATCGGATCGAACTTGCGCAATTCGAGCCGGTTGGGGTCGTTGCGCCGGTTCTTTTCGGTCAAATACATGTGAGAGCTTTCGGTGCTGCGCATCTTGATCAGCACGCGGGGTCCCTTTTTCGCCATGGCACTCTACTCCTTCATTGCTAGTAAACCCCTGCGGAAAAGAACCGACACTCTCTCAATGGTAGAGGCGCCAGGTTTTCGCCGTGGTATTTACGCCGCGATGTACTAGGTCATCCGAACTGGATAAGTATAGCGCATCCGTTCGAAACCGCCAAATTTATCAATTCCCAAAATACTTTCCGACGATGAGATCCAGCCGTTCGATCACATCCGGCCGCACCGCTTGCTTGTTGCTGATAATGGCGTCACGCAATGCCTCGGCATGGGGTGAGGGTCCGGCGTCGGCCAGCAGGGCGATGGCATTGGCGACGGCCTCTTTGGCCACCTCGGCGTTGTGGAGCAATGTCCGCACCACCATCTCGACCGTCACGGCTTCTTCACTCTCGTGCCAGACGTCATAGTCGGTGATGTGGGCCATGACCGCATAGCTCATCTCTGCCTCTCGGGCCAACTGCGCCTCCGGCGTTGTCGTCATACCGATAATGTCCATGCCCCAACTGCGGAAGACGCGGCTTTCCGCTTTCGTGCTGAAGCGCGGGCCTTCGATGGTGACGAAGTTGCCGCCGTTGTGGACAGGATTGCCCGTCTGCTCCACGGCCCGGACGCAGAGCTCGCTCAGGAAGCTGCAGAAGGGTTCGGCCACACTGACATGGACCACGAGGCCTTCTGTTCCGGCGCTTGGATCGTCGAAAAAGGAGAGCGCCCGGGCATTGGTGCGATCGAAGAGTTGGTCCGGAATCACGATATGACCCGGCTCGTAGGCCTCCTGAAGGCTGCCGCAGGCGCTGACGCCGATGAGGTACTCGACGCCCAGCATCTTGAAACCGTAAATGTTGGCCCGCTGATTGAGTCGTGTCGGGCTGATTCGGTGTCCCCGGCCGTGGCGGGCCAAGAAGGCGACTCGCTGACCGTGGAGCGTGCCGACCAGATAGGCGTCGGAGGGCGCGCCAAAGGGCGTTTCCAGCACGATCTCTTCAATGTTTTCCAGGGCATCGATCTGATAGACGCCACTCCCGCCGATGACGCCGAAGCGAATGGGTTCCATAGCCATACTTGCTTTCTCGTTTCTGTTTATGCTTGAAAGACCGGTTATGCTTGAAAGACCGGCAAATCCTGTGTTTTTATCTCCGCCAGGAATGGATTGGCGGCATCACGTGGCGACAGCAGCGGATCGGCGATCTGCCATGGGACCTGGAGCGTGGGATCGTTCCAGGCGACGCCAAACTCGTCGCTGCCGTCGTAGTAGCGGTCGACCACGTAGGTCAGCGTCACGTCGGTGACGGCATAAAAACCGTGGGCGACCCCACTGGGAATGAAGATGCCCTGGGGATTCGACTCGGTGATGTCGACGATCTGACTGGCGCCGAAGGTGGGTGAGTTGCGCCGCAGATCCGCCATCCCGACGCGCAGATGACCGCCCATGAGACACCAGTAGTCGACCTGCTTGAAGTGGTAATGAAGGCCGCGCAGGACGCCGGCCCGGCTGTCACTCCGATTGGTCTGGACAGTGTCCCAACTGCGCTCGGGAAACCAGCCCGTGCGGAAGGTCTCCATGAAGCGCCCCCGCTCGTCGCCGATGGCCTTCAGTCTGACCAGTTTGACACCGATGATGTCGTCTGACGCAACGATATCTGGCACGATACTCACTCTTTCACGTTTGCCCGCGCGCTGATGGTGACGCGCAGTGCGTTGATTAACGCCTCAATCGCGGCCGCCTTGAGGCGATAGGAGGCGCGATTGACGACCAGCACGGCCTGGCTCTCCAGCAATGTGCGGATCTCGATCAGGCCATTGGCGCGCAATGTGTTGCCGGTCTCCACGATATCGACGATGAGATCGGCCAGTCCGACCAGGGGACCGAGTTCCACCGAGCCGTTCAGCGGTATGACTTCGGCATTGACGCCCCGGGATCGGAAGAAGTCCATGGTCAGGTTCGGATACTTGGTGGCAACCCGGGGTTGGCTCTCATAGCGCAGGGGCGTATCAGGCCGATCGGCCAGTGCGCAGAGGCTGAGGTGACAATAGCCGAAGGGCAGCAAGAGCGGCTCATAGACGTTCCGACGGCTCTCGCGCAGGGTGTCCAGCCCGCAGACGCCGACATCGGCAGCGCCATATTCCACGTAGGTCGGCACATCCGTCGGTTTGGCCAGGACATAGCGAATGGCGCCGTCACCACTGTCGACAATCAGCCGGCGACCGTTGTCGTCGGCCGGAATCGAGATGTCGGCGGCATGGAAGAGGGCGTATGCTTCCTGCGCCATACGTCCTTTGGGCATGGCCACGAGGAGCTGTTCGGATTGGGTCGGTATGTTGCCGTTCCTTGCGCTCATGAGGCGGCGTCCTCCTCTTTCGCCCGCGGGGCAGACGCCCAGTCCGACGCTAGGAGCTGATCCACGAATGCATCGGCCTCGTCCGTGGACAGGTCAAGAGGCACTTGTCCGTTCACGTAAATGGTGAAGCCGCTGCCAGTCCAGAGGAGCGCCGCATGGGCGCCCAGGCTCTCGGCCCGGGCCAGAAGGTCGGCGTCCGTCCTGTCCGTCACGTCGGTGGCGACCGTGTAGCCCCGCGCACGCCAACCTTCCACCAGGGCATAGCAGGCTGCGTTGCCCCGGGCGTTTACCAGCAAGTGGGGTGCTACGGGGTGCCTCACGCGGCCCTGATCGTCCAGCCCGCGCCTGGCCAGCAGAATGCGGTCGATCTCCAACGCAGCCCCCACTGCAGGTTGGGATTTGCCGAAGGATCCGACCAGATTGTCGTAGCGACCGCCTGACGCCACCGGGAAACCGAGTTCGGGCGCCAGGGCCTCAAAAGTGATGCCCGTGTAGTAACCCAGATTGTAGATTTCGGTCAGATCGATGAAGAGATAGCGCGCCACATCCCGGGCGGCCAATTCAGCGTAGATGTTGCGCAGATTTTCCAACGCGCTGTGCATGCGATAGTTGAGGCAGAGCCGATCGGCCCGGTCGATGATGGCGCCGGCGTCGGGCCCGCTGAGACGGAGCAACTCCTCGACCGTCCGGCGCTGCTGGGTGCGAAGGGGCACGGTGTGCAGGAACTCGGCCAGTCCGGCCTCGCTGTTGCGATCCACCGCATCCAGGAGGAGTCGGCGTTGGGCAGGCGCCAGGGCCAAGTCCGCCAAGAGACCGTCGAAGTAGGCGATTTGCCCCAGCACCAGACGGAAGGCGGGCAGACCGGCCATGGCCAGGGCCCGTGCAGTCAAGGCGAGCACTTCGGCATCGGCTGCTGCCGTAGCCGCGCCCACAAGTTCGATGCCGGCCTGGCGAAATTCCCGCTGGCGTGCGGCCTGGGGTTCCGTATAGCGGAAGACGCTGCCGGCATAGCAGAAGCGTTGGGGCATGGGCCAATCATGAAGGCGTGTGCCCACCAGGCGCGCCACGGCGATGGTCATGTCCGGGCGCAGGGCGAGGGTGCTACCGTCCCGATCCAGAAAGCGATACATCTCGGCCTGTAGCTCGGCATTGGCCCGTGCGCTGAGCACATCCGCATACTCAAAAGTCGGCGGCACCACATCGCCGTATCCCCAGCGCCGGAAGAGTTCGAGCAGGTCGGCCTCCAGGGCGCGCCGCTCCTGGGCTTCTCGCCAGAAATAGTCGGCCACGCCTTGAGGAATATGGGTTCGTTGGGGCAGCGGAGCGCGTTCTTCAACCATGGTCATGCCAGTATGCCAAAGA
>CAYZLP010000537.1:3132-4207 GCA_964478635.1 uncultured Caldilineaceae bacterium | reverse complement strand
CGGTGGAGAGGAACGCGAAGCCTCCGTCAGGAGGCGAAGCAGGGTGAGGCGCATTGTCCCCTTTTTCTCCTTACGGTATACTGCGTCCAACGAACGCTAGAGTTGGCCGAGAGACCGTATCCATGGCTGAATCTGACCAGAGCTTCTCCTACAGCGCCGATGATTTGAACGGCATCGCCATTACCGGCAGCGTGCGGCTGAATCCCGTGCACAGCGCGGTCGTCCACCTGCTGGCCCGGGGCGAGCAACCCCTGTTTTCGCTCGACATGGCCAATCAAGGTGACGTGCGGCGGCGCTTGCGGGTCGCCATCCGGGTCGACGGTTACAGTGACGAAAGCGTCGATACGTTGTCGGTTGCGCCCGGCGCGCGCATGACCAAGGATCTGTTCCCTATCTTTTTGCCCGAGCGCGTTGCCACGTTGAACACGCTGACGCCTGCCACCATCCGCGTCCATATCGACGATCTCGCGGCCCGCGAGACGCTGGTGGACAAGACGCTGGCCCTGGACCTGTTGGCAATCAATTCGGCGCCCCTGGCCGCGCAGGATCCGGTGACCGGTGACACGCTGGATCAGACCTGCTATTTCGGCGCCTTCGTCACGCCCGATGACCCGGCCATAGAGGCCCTGGTCGGGGAAGCGCATCGCTTTTTGCCTGCCGGCGCGTCCTTTTCCGGCTACCTGCAGGGCAGCGTGCGCGCCCAGGTTGAGGCGCTCTATGATGCCCTGGCTGCGCGCAATACCCGCTACGTGGATTCTACCCTCGATTTCAACCCGGCCGCCCAGGTACAGGCCAGCCAGCGGGTGCGCCTGCCCCGCCAGTCGCTGGCAGCCCGCCAGGCCAACTGTATCGATGGAACGCTGCTGCTGGCCAGCTTGCTGGAACACGTCGGCATCGAGCCGGCCATCGTCATCATCCCTGGCCACGCCTTCCTGGCCTGGGCGCCCGAACGGGGGAGCGACCAGTGGCGCTATCTGGAAACCACCGTCATCGGCGTTAATCCCTTCGACAAGGCCGGCGAAATCGGGACCCGGCGCGCCACGGCCTATGAGAAACGCAAGGACGAGACCGGCGA
>CAYZLP010000537.1:0-3032 GCA_964478635.1 uncultured Caldilineaceae bacterium | reverse complement strand
GGAATATGCCGACGCAAGCCGTCCTGAGTGAAATTCAAGCACTGGAGCGCCAGCTCGATATGCTGGGGCGCCAATATTTCGCGGCCAGCGAGCAGTTGTTGCGAACGCTGGCCGCCGCAGACAAACCTGTCATTGAGGCGCAGATGCAGCATTTCCTCACGGAGATGACGCGCATCGAGCGCAAGATTGAAACGCTGCAGCGGGAAGGCCGTAGCGGAGCGTCCGCCCAGCGCCAGGTGCACGAAGCCCACTTCCACGAGATCGACTTCGTCAAGCCCATGCGTGAGTTTCAGTCCATCTTTGAGGATTACGTCGATCTGCCCGAAGGGGGCGGTGCGCTGCTCCTGCTGCCCGATTTTCAGACCATGTGCGCCGATCTGCTGATCCGCCGCATGCGTAGCTGGCTCGACAAAGAACGCTACGGCGCCGTGGTCTATCGCCGCATCGAGCTCCAGCCCTTGGAACCCCTGAGCCCGGCCCAGCTTCTGCGCAAGCTGGGCGGCTATTTGAACCTGGAAGCGCCGCCTGCAGACGGCAGCGATCTGTCGGCCTACACGAGCAAGTTGATCAAGAAGCTGACGGACAGCCTCGATGCCGGGCAGGTACTCGTGCTGGAGATTGCAGTCATTCCCGAACTCTATTCGGAAGAGGCATTTGTGCGCTGGTTCCTGGAGAAATTCTGGGAACCGCTGCTGGCCGGATTGACCGCTGCGGCTGGTGAGCGGCGCTTCCTGCGCTGCATTACGCTGGTTGCCGCCGACCATCCCTTGCCCGAAAGGCCGCCACTGGCCGAGCGCTACTGCCCCACGGCTGACTATTGCGAGGCCTCCCTCCGCCAGCTCGCCTACCTGCCGCTGAGTCGCTGGGACGTGGGCGATATCGAGCGTTGGCTGGGCCGTCACTCGGGCCTGTTCCAGGCCAAAGATCCCGCCGTCGCCCAACACGCGGCCCGGATCCACGGCAGCAGCCGTAACGGGGAGCCCATCTATGTGTTGAACAACCTGCGCCGCCTGGTCGACGAACGCGCAGAGTAAGTCAATCGACCGCGGATGACACGGATCGGGCGGAGAGTCACGGATATGCCGGACGTAGGATTTGCTGGATAAAAAATGTGGGTTCAACCGCCCAATCGTCCGACTGAGCGTTCGACTGAGCTCACGCCGAAGTCTCACGCCGAAGTCTCACGCCGAAGTCTCACGCTGAATCCGCCTCATCCACGGTCTAGCCAGATCGGAGTTGCTTATGCCGCCAGAAGCGAAGGTCTATACATTTGCCGCCGATCCCGCACGGCGGCCCGATGACGCCCACGAAGACGCGCCCCAGGAGGCGGAGCCCTACGTGGCTACGCCGGAGTTGACCCGTGCAGTCAATCTGGCCATCTTTCTGCGGCGCCCCCTCTTGCTGGAAGGGGAGGCGGGCTGCGGGAAATCGCGCCTGGCCCACGCCGTTGCCTATGAGTTGGGACTGCCGCTGGAGCCGTGGTATGTCCGCTCCACCAGCGAGGCCCGGGAAGGGCTCTACAGCTATGACGCGATCCTGCGCCTCCACGATGTCCAAACGGCCAAAGAAGGCAGGGGCAGCGGCGGGCGCGATCCGGGGGACGCCAAGGCTTATCGCACCTTCGGCGCGCTGGGCGCGGCCTTTGCCCGCCGGGAGGCGCCCACGGTCGTGCTGATCGACGAAATCGACAAGGCCGACGTGGATTTTCCCAACGATCTCCTGGCCGTGCTGGATGATCCTTGGGCCTTTGACATTCCTGAGACGGGCGAATATATCATCGCCAAGCACCTGCCCATCGTCATCATCACCAGCAACAAGGAGAAGGGCAATTTGCCCGCTCCCTTCCTGCGCCGCTGCATCTATCACTATATCGAATTCCCCAGCGATCCGGCCTGGCTGGCCCGCATCGTGGCGGCCCACTACGGGGAAGCAGGTGAGACCGCACCGGTCGGGGATCTGGTCGAAGCCGCGTCGACTCGTTTTCTGAACCTGCGGGAACAGGACATTCTCCACAAGAAGCCCGGTACCAGCGAATTTCTCGACTGGCTCAAGGCCCTCTATCGCTTCGAAGGAGACGCGTTCGATGCCGCAGCCCTGGCCGATCCGCAGCGGGCGTTGCCTTTCCCCGAGCTGCTCTTCAAGTTGCGGATGGACTGGCTGCGCTATCGCTCCGAAACGGACGCGACGGCATGAGTGGCGTGGAGGCCGGCAGGCGCTGGTGGCAACGTCTGCGCCGCTACCTGAGCGGCGGCGGCTGGGCCGCGCCCTCCGGCAGTGAAGATGTCGATCCGCCTGAACCGGACCGGACAGACGAGCCTGAAGCGTTACAGTCTTTTGATCCCCACGACCTGCTAACCGAGACCTTTACGCGCTTGCGGCGGGCCGGGCTCAACCTGGGCGTGGCCGAACTGCTGGCCGCATACCAGGCCGTGGAGGGCGGCTGGGGCCGGGATGACCCTGGCGAACTGGCCGCCGTTGCCAAGCTCATCTGGTGCAACTCCCGTCAGGACGAAGCCGAGTTCGACCTCCACTGGGAGCGGCTGCTGCCCGTCTATACACGCAGGCTGGGGCATCAGCCTGCCGCGCAGCCGCCTTCACCCGCAGTGGAGCCTGCGGTGGAGCGTCCGCCGTTCGAGCGATCGAGCAAGCCAGTCCCCTCCCCCGGACCGACGCCGAGACCCGTTGCGCCTGCTCCCGCTTTCAGCGCTCTGCCTCTGCGCGCGCCGTACGTACCCGCCCCCATCGAAGGCGACGCTACCGTCCAGGCCTACTGGCCCCTGGCCCGGCGCAACATGATTTACGCTTGGCGC
The DNA here is from genome assembly GCA_964478635.1 of uncultured Caldilineaceae bacterium. Classification (GTDB taxonomy): domain Bacteria; phylum Chloroflexota; class Anaerolineae; order Caldilineales; family Caldilineaceae; genus JAGRCP01. The sequence goes on along the minus strand of CAYZLP010000537.1, from coordinate 222 downwards.
TATCTGCGCCGGCCCTTGCCCGACGGCCCGGCCGACGTGCTGGACGTGCGCGCCACGGTTCACCGAGCAGCACGGCAAGGGTACTATTTGGCGCCCGTCTACCGGCGTCGGGAGCGCAACCACGCCCACCTGATCCTGCTGGTCGATCAAGGCGGCTCCATGGCGCCCCTGCATCGGTTCACCCGGGACCTGGTCGAGACGGTTGTGAATGAGAGCACGCTG
>CAYZLP010000536.1:0-4211 GCA_964478635.1 uncultured Caldilineaceae bacterium | reverse complement strand
TCATCCTCTGCATGGTCTTGTGCCTGGCGCTGACTTCCTCCGTCATGGCTGCATCGCCCGGGATCGACGTTGCGCCCTCGTCCTCGGCATCGTTGCCTGCCGCACTCGCGACAACGGATACGGTCGCGGATACACCCGGATCGACGGCCGCGGACGAAGAGCCCTTGGTCTGCATCGATACCTGGACGGGCGTTCACCTGGCTGCGACCGCGCTGGCGTTGGGGCTTAGTTTTTCTCCCTTCAAGGCGGCTGCCGTTGCCGCCGACGGCACGGCCCACTGGGCCGGCGTAGAGCTGAAGCATTGCCGCCCGGTGCTCGAAGCGCCGCCGGATATCGTGCTCACGCCCGCGGGTTGTTCGGCCACGGTCGAAATCCCCATCCCCAGGGATGCACTGTCTCAACTGGTGTTGGACAACCAGATCATCGAGCTGATTCTGGAGGATCCGACCGTCAACCTGCCCATCGATTTTCGAGAGGCGCTAGAGGCATCCGTTGAGGATGATTACGGCTATCTCGCCAATGAGATGAGCGGCGAATACTCGAATATTTACTTCATCGTCAATCCCATTTTTTCCAGTGCGGCCTGGCCTTCCCACTGGGGTGATCTGGGCGTGCCTGAAATCTACCACTTCAATTCGGATGTGCAGGTCATCATGCGCCATCCGGGCCAGCGCATCGACCGGGACACGGTGGCTTTCCCGGCCGGCTCCCACACGATTTCCTGGATTGCGGATACCTTGATTGCCGGCACCGATCTGGTCTGGATTCCCGACCTGTCCGGCGTGGGCGCGGCCAAGGAGAAAGCCAAGAAAGAGGCTGCGAAGAAGACATGGAAAGAGACGATTAAGGGCTGGATCCGGGCGGCGCAGCAGGCCGCGAATGATGTCTACACCGATATCGCAAAGAATCAGGCCAAAAAGACGAAGAAGAAGCTGCAGGAGTATGGCCAGAAAAAGCTCAAAGAGAAATCCGCCCAGGAAGCGGCCGGCTTTGTCCTGGATAGCTATTTTCTCGACGGCTACACCCATGGCCGCACGACGATCAAGTACCAGCGCCTCTACGTCATTGACAGCAACGCCCCCACCATCCGCGGCAACGATCCGGTCACGGTGGAGGCCCTGGAGCCGGGCGGGGTTTCATCGGGCAATCATATCAACGCCCTGCGGGCCCAGCTCAATGTGACCGACGATTGCGATCCGTCGCCGGAACTCACCTATACCACGCCCCGCTTCTGGCCCCTCAGCCTCCAGGAAGACGGCGCCATCCTGCCGTCGGAAATTACCTGGACGGCCCGCGACAACGGCGCGGCCGGCCCCGAAGGCGGGGTGAATCAAAGTAGCGTGACCCAGCAGGTGACCGTGGTGGATACCAAGCCGCCCATCCTGGTCGCGCCGCCGCCGGTCATCATGGAGGCAACGGCCGGCGACCTCATGAGCGTGCCCCTGGGCATGGCCCAGGTTTTCGACGTGGCCGATCTGCGCCCGACCATCACCAATGATGCCCCTGCGCAATTCACCCAGGGCGTTTACCGCATCAACTGGCAGGCGACCGACTTCTCCGGCAACGTCTCCCAGGCGACCAAAGATACCGTCCAGATCGTCAATTTGAAGGAGCCGGGGACGAACGTCCTGCCCCAGGCCTTTCCCCAGACCGGCGCCAGCGCGGTGCCGGCCGTTTCCTATGAACCGGTCCGCATCACCGTACGCGGCCGGGACGGCGATGCGACGCCCGATCCGCTCTGGTTCTCCATCGAAAACCAGCCCCGCAACGGCTTCTTCATCGCGCCCCTTTATCCCTATTTCATCGACGACTACCGGATGACCGCACGCTACAGTCCGGAGATCGCGGCCATGACGGACGAGGAGTTCGCCTGGGCCCTCGCCGCCGATCCAAGTGCCATGAACGCCTTCATGCGCGACCTCTGTTCCCAGACGGAAACGCCCCATCCCAACATTCCTGTGAAGCCGCCGGAGGAATTGCCCCATGACTTCGTGAGTTGGTCCGGCGGCAGTCAGCAGTATATGGCCGTGGATGATGACGGCTACACCTACATCTACGATCGCCGCTATACCGACTGCGATCAGAATCATCAGCCGCGCACGACGGACCGGATCTCCGTCTGGGATGCCGAGGGGCGCTATGCGGGCGAGCAGACGCGCTTCGACGACAACCGGCCCCTTCGCTCCATCAAGTTTAATGTGGGGCGGGGAAGTATTATCACCGTGCGCAGCGACGGCAGCAGCACCGGCAACAGTACGGTGGAGACCTCCCGCATCCAGCCGCAAAATGCCGAAGAGCCCATCGTGAGCGTGCAAAGCTACTCGCTCTGGAATGAGATCAACGATGTGTTCGTAGGCCCGTCGCAGACCCGCCGTGGTCCCGAATTCAAGAATGCCGGCGCGGCGGCGTGGGACAATACCAATGGCGTGCTTTACGTCATCGGCGACCCGAATCAAAACTACGTTGGCATGGTGGCGCTCAAGCCCGCACCGTGCAACAACAGCACCGGCAGGGGACCAGAGGATTGTGTGGATCTGTTGGGCGTGCAGGTCTACTCCATCCCGATAGTTCAGTCGACGAAGTGGAACGACGCGCCCGGCATCGGCATTGACGCCATGCGCTTCCGGCGCATTCGGGACATCGCCCTGGACAGCCGGGGCGCGGTCCACATCATCGCCGAGGAAGAGAATACCAATGGTTTCTACCGCATTCACAAATTTGCCCCGGCCACGGTCAATTCCGACGGCAGCGTGACCCTGGGCGACTACGTCGGCTGGATGGGCCGCTGCGACCGCGGTCCCGACTGCGACTATGTGAATCAACGCAGCATCGGTTATAGCTGCACCGACGCGACCTGTTTCCTGGACCACGGATCGCCCCTGGGCGGCGACCGGCCCGGCCAGTTCAATAATCCCGCAATGTTGGCCTTCGATCCGAATGACGTGCTCTATGTGGCCGATAGCGGAAATGGACGGGTCCAACGCTTCACCAGCGAGGGCTTGTTCGCCGGAGAAGCCCGTTCCACCGGCGACGGCAGCAGCTTCGTCTTGGGTGATTTCGGCAATCCCGGCAGGATCGCAGTCAACCGGGGCAGCTTCTACGTGCTGGACGGTCAGCGCGAGATCGTGCACGTCTTCGACGCGGCCGTCATCCACGGCATCGATGAGGCATCGGCCTGGGTGGAGTATCAGTCCGAGAACAACTTCGTGGGCACAGACCGCTTCACCTTTGCCGCGACGGACGGTTTCCGCAACCTGGCAGGCGAGACGCTCTACAGCGCGCCGGCCGCCGTGGAAGTGAACGTCACGCGCAACTTCCGGCCGCCCGAGGCAACGGCCGGGCTGGCCATCAGCGTCACGGAGGACACGCCGGCCGGGCTCACCCTGACCGGCTATGACATCGACGGTGATCTGGACGTGCTCACCTATCAGATCGTGGATCCGCCGGCCGACGGCACACTCTCCGGTCCGCCGCCGAACCTGACGTACACGCCTCGGGAAAACTTTGCAGACGTGGACGGCTTCACCTTCACTGTCAGTGACGGGCGCTTCACCTCCGACCCGGAGGAATTCCTCATCCAGATCATTCCGGTCAACGACGCGCCCGAAATAGCGCTCGCAGGAGAGTCTTTCCGGGCCGGCGCAGGATACCCCTTTTCATTGCAGGGCACGGTCCTCGATCCTGAAATTGAGGACGACCTGAACGTCACCGTAGACTGGGGTGACGGGACGGTTCAGAGCGAGGGCACGGCCCGGGACGACGGTACGCTCTCCGGCCCGGTTATCAACGCCAGCGGGATCGTGACGCGCACGTTGCTCGCGTACCATACCTACAGCAGCCCGGGCGCTTTCAACCTGACCGTCACCGTCACCGATCCGGCCGGGGCCGGCGACCGCGTCTCCGTGCCGGTTGCCGTGGAGGCCATGGCAGATCTCGCGCTCCGGCGCGTGGGCAGCGTTGTGGCTTCCCCCGATCGCCGCTCTATCAGCTATGAACTGATCGCGATCAACCTGCCGCCGACCAGTGGTCGCGTCACGGCGGCGGGTGTGGAAGTGCGCGAAAGTTTGGGCGACGGCCTCAGCTACCGTCAGGCGACCACCGAGAATGGCAGCTGCACGGCGGCCGGGCAGTCGCTTACCTGCACTCTGAACAACCTGGCGCCGGATCAGACCGCAGCGGTGCAGGTCGTGGTTGACGTTGCCCCCATGCTG
>CAYZLP010000535.1:0-4211 GCA_964478635.1 uncultured Caldilineaceae bacterium | reverse complement strand
TGATTCGTAAGCGATGCTGCGTCCACGAGCGGGGAAATCCGCTATGCTATGGGTAATACGACAGGTGCAATACGACGGGTGCAATACGACGGGTGCAATACGAAGAGTGCAATATGAAGGGTGCAATACAGAGACCCTGACGACGCTGACGGGGAACAGAATGCCCCGCATTTAGGTTATCGAAGGACCCACTATGTTTCGCAAATTGGTCTACGCCATTACCGGCGACCCCAACGAGAAAATTCTGAATCAGTATCGACCCATCGTCGAGGACATCAATGCGCTGGAGCCCGAATTTGAGCGCAAGAGCAATGATGATCTCCGCGTCTTGACCGCCCAGTTCCGGGAGCGTATCGACGCTGCCACCCACGAATTGCGGGCGCTGCTCCAGGAGGCCGAGGACGAATACCTGGCTGTTTTGGGAACGGACGAGCAGAAATTTGCCCGGGTCGAAGTCGATCGCATCAAGAAAGAGCTCCTCAAAGCCGAAGAAAGTGAGCTCTCTGCAATTCTGCCCGAGGCCTTCGCCGCCGTACGCGAGGCATCCAAGCGCACCATCGGCCTGCGCCACTACGATGTGCAGCTGCTCGGCGGCATGGTGCTGCACTCCGGTCGTATCGCCGAGATGAAGACCGGCGAAGGCAAGACGCTGGTCGCGACGCTGCCCATCTATCTGAATGCCCTCACCGGCCGGGGCGTGCACCTGGTGACCCCCAACGACTATCTCTCCAAGGTCGGCCTGCAGCTCATGGGGCCGGTCTATCGCCTGTTGGGTTTGAGCGCGTCGGTCATTCAAAACAGCGCCCAGGGGCCGGACAAAGGAAGCTATCTCTACGATCCCGACTTCCCGGCGGCAGACGATCGCTTCCAGGCGCTGCGCCCTATCAGCCGGGCCGAAGCCTATCGCACGGACATCACCTACGGGACGAACAACGAGTTCGGCTTCGACTATCTGCGCGACAACATGGTACGCGATCCCAATCGCCTCTCGCAGCGCGAGCTGCACTATGCGATCATCGACGAGGTCGACAACATCCTCATCGACGAAGCGCGGACGCCGCTCATCATCTCAGGCGAGGCGCGCGAGAGTTCCAACTATTACACTGAGTTCGCCAACCTGGCCCGGAGTCTGAAACTCGACGAGCATTACGTCGTCAACGAAAAAGAGCGGGTTGCGACGCTGACGGAAGAAGGCGTGGAGTATATCGAGAAACGGCTCGGTTTCGAGAATCTCTATAGCCCAGAACATTTTGAGTTGATTCCCTATCTGGACAATGCGCTACGCGCGCATGCCCTCTATACCCGGGACAAGGACTACATCGTTCGCAATAACGACGTAATCATTGTGGACGAATTCACCGGTCGCCTGATGGAAGGTCGGCGCTACAGTGAAGGCCTCCACCAGGCCATCGAGGCCAAGGAAGGCGTAAAGGTCCAGAAAGAGTCCATGACCCTGGCGACCATTACCTTCCAGAACTTCTTCCGCATGTACGACAAGCTGGCCGGCATGACCGGTACGGCCAAGACCGAGGAAGAGGAATTCCAGGCCATTTACAATCTGGACGTGGCAATGGTGCCGACCTACAAACCGGTCATCCGCGACGATCAGGCCGACATGGTCTACCGCACGGAACCGGCCAAATATCAGGCTCTGTTGGACGATCTCCAGGCTGCACACGAGCGAGGTCAGCCGATTCTCGTCGGTACGGTGGCCATTGAGACGAGCGAGCGACTGAGCAAGATGCTCAAACGAAGGGGCATCAACCACGAGGTGCTCAACGCCAAGAACCACGAGCGGGAAGCGACCATCATCGCGCAGGCGGGGCGCCCCGGCGCGGTTACCATCGCCACCAACATGGCCGGTCGCGGCGTCGACATCCTTCTGGGCGGCAACCCGGAGGGCATGGCGCGCGATCAATTGCGCAAGGCCGGAGTCGACCTGACGGAAATCGATCAGCGCGCCTGGACCGACGCGATCGAGATGCTCAAGCACGGAGCCGATCCGACGACCAAGTACGCGGATGATTGGGCTGCGGTGCTGCGCGACAACTTTGCGGTTACCGAGCAGGACAAGCAATTCGTCAAGGAGCTGGGCGGCCTCTACGTGCTGGGCACCGAGCGCCACGAAGCGCGACGTATCGACAATCAGCTGCGCGGCCGCTCCGGCCGCCTGGGCGATCCCGGGGCCAGCCGCTTCTACCTGAGCCTGGAGGATGACCTCATGCGCCGCTTCGGCGGCGAGCGCATCGCCGGCATTATGAGCCGCCTGGGCGTAGAGGACGACATGCCCATCGAAGCGGGCGTGGTCAGCAAGGCCATCGAGAATTCCCAGACCAAGGTGGAAGGCTATAACTTCGACATCCGCAAGCACGTCCTCAAGTATGACGAGGTCGTGAACGAGCAGCGCAACCGCATCTATGAGCAGCGGCGCCGCATCCTCCACGAGCCGTCGCTCAAGACGTCGGTTGAGGACATGATTGTCAAGGAGATCGGGGCTACGGTTGCGGGCTTCACTGCGTCCAGCTATGACGATGAATGGCCCCTGGACGAGTTGGCCCATGCCTTGGGTGGCATCTTCCCCATGCCGGAAGGTTTTTCCCATGCGCAGTGGGAGGGACTGAGCGCCGACGCAATCGAAGATCAAGCCGTCGACATGGCCCTGGTCGCCTACGGCGCCAAGGAAGAAGAGATCGGCGAGGCGAAAATGCGCCAGGCCGAGAAGCAACTCATGCTCTGGGCGGTAGACAACCGCTGGGTGCGCCACCTTACCGATCTGGACCGGCTGCGCGAGGGCATCGGGCTCCAGGGGATCGGCGGCGTCGATCCGGTGGTGGCCTATAAGCGCGAAGCGTTCCAGATGTACGGTGAGTTGATGGATGCCATCCGCGGCGACATCGTCAAGGCCGTCTATGCGATCCAGATGGTGCAGCCCGAGTTGACTTCACCGATCGCCAAAAACATCCGCACCCATCGGGGCAATCAGGCCGGCGGCAACGGCGCCACCCAGGAAACTGTCCGCAAGACCGGGCCGGATCTGGGGCGTAACGATCCCTGCTGGTGCGGCAGTGGCAAGAAGTACAAGCACTGTCACATGAAGAGCGACATGAAGCAGGGCAGCGGCCAAAAAGTTACGGCCTAGGCCAATATGCAGCGACAATCTGTAAATGAGACCCGGCGGTTAACGCAGCCGGCTCCGGTGAACGATGTAGACGCCGGCAAGCAGGGCCGCGCCGCCGATCACGTGCCAGACGGTCGGAATCTCCCCGAGCAGAGGGATGGCCAGAAGCGCGGTCAGGGCGGGCTGGCCCAGCAGCGTCGGCGAGACGAGAGACGCGGGCAATGCGCCCAGAGAATAGCTGACCAATAGCTGCCCCAGGACTTGGGAGACCAGCCCCATCCCCAGGAATGCAAGCCAGGTCTGGAGCGGATAGCCGGTGAACGGCTCACCGCGCAGGAGCGCTACGGTGAAGAGCAACACCGCGGCGCTGACGCAGGCCAGCCAAAAAGCCGGCAGGGCCGGCAGCCGCGCCCGGCTGCGCTGCATGACCAGCATGTAGGCTGCATAGAACATTCCCCCGATCAGGCCGAAGAACGCACCCAGCCCCACGCTGCTCCTGATATCCGCGCCGAGAATCAAGGCCGCGCCTATCATGGCCAAGCCCAGGCCGATCCAGAAAAGGCGCCCCAGCTGCTCCTTGAAGAAGAACATGGCGCCGAGTCCGACCCAGATGGGCGCGGTGTTGGCCATGAGGGTAGGAGTGGCGGCGCCGCTGATCAGAATGCCGGCATTCCAGAAGATCAGATCCCCACCGAAGAAAAGGCCGGCAGCCAGCGCGATCAGTACCTCCCGCCGCGGCAGGCGACCGGTCCGCTGGAGATAGCGAACGAAGGGAACCGCCAACACGATGACGGCGATGGCCATGCGATAAAAGCCGGTCACCGCGCCGGGTGCATTGGCCCAGCGCACGAAGATGGCCGAAAAGCTGATGCTCACGATGCCCAGGGCCAAGGCCCAATAGGCGCGTAGCGGTGTGGCGGAGATGGAGGATGCGACTGATATGTCCTGGGTCGCCTGAGAAGTCGATGTCATAAAGGCTCGCTCTTTACCTGCCTGCGGGCGATGAAAAACAAGTGCGGGGAAGCCGGCAATCCGGCTTCCCCGTTATTCATTGCTTGCAGCGTACTCAAAGAGCGAAATTCCCGCAACAATC